>NZ_JAOQJP010000019.1:0-38429 GCF_025567305.1 Brotomerdimonas butyrica | reverse complement strand
GCTTTTGTAACACCGTATTTTTCAGCATATTTGATCAGGGATAGACGGTACTTCATATCTTGTGTTATACTTGTCATGCGGAAACCTCCAGTGTATGGTTTTGTGTGGTAACTTAACTTTAACACAGAATTGAAGTTTCCGCTTTTTCTTTATTTAGTTGTAACACATGTATTGTAATCCTACAAAAAACCAGCTTTGCGAGCAAAATAAATCCGCTCCCGAATACAGATTTATTATTACCTCCGGACACTTCCGGCTTCTTCACAAGATACGCGCCCTATCGCGATACCTTTTAGTATTTAACTTCAGGTTTTCGTTTTTCAGGTATAAAAGCTCTGCAGCTGTCCTTCTGCGCCAGCTGCATCAGCTTCGGATTCACCCTTGCAGCCACTTCTATATAATAAGTATAGTCTGAATCCGGTTTTCCGTTTTCGCTTCCATTCATCTCATCTGCAGGCAAAGCATCCCGCGGCCTCCGATACCAAAAAATGCAATCCATCATTGTATTTTTAGTAAAAAAGCCGGTTTTTCTGCCATTTCAAATGGGTTCGTTACCAAAAATCATCGATCATCCAAATCCTTTTGGTAATTTTTCTTAGAAAACACTGCGATATTTCAAAAAAGTTTACCAAAATATCTCGTCTGAAAATGAGTTCTTGGTAAAGCAGTCCAGGATCTCTTATAAAAATCAAAGAAAAATACCAAAGCCACATCTTTTATGCTGCAGTTTTGGTATCCGAAACACTTGCCGACATTCAGACATGCACGCTGGCATCCCGTACACTCATCGCCACCCCGCTGCCAAAAGCCCGCACCCATGCAGCCTCCCCGGCTGCACGCTCGCGACTGCCCTTTGCATCTCCATAAATGCACGCGTTCGCACTCGGCACTGCCCTTTACACCTCCATTGAATGCCGCCCTCACATCTCAAGGCTGACAAAATACAAATTTTCCGTCTTTTTTGTATTTAAAAACTACTTTTTTGAAATTCCTTTGTATTTTTGCACAAATTTCGCAAAAAACATGTTGATTTTCTGCGGAAACCATATATAATGAGTGGTAGCACAAGAAAAAAAGATTACCAAGGAGGAAAAAATGAGAGTAACAGGATCACAACTGGTTGCTGAGATCTTACTGGAGCACGGAGTTGACACAGTATTCGGATATCCCGGAGGCGCTGCGCTCAACCTGTACGACGCATTGTATGAATACAGAGACAAGATCAGGCACATATTGACGGCTCACGAACAGGGTGCAGCTCATGCTGCTGACGGATATTACAGGGCAACAGGTAAAACGGGCGTCGTCTTTGCCACCAGCGGTCCCGGAGCGACAAACCTGGTGACAGGAATCGCCACTGCTTTTATGGACAGCATCCCGATGATCGCCATAACAGCAAACGTACCTGACAGCCTGATAGGCCGAGACGCCTTCCAGGAAATATGCATCACAGGTGTCGCAATGCCTATAACAAAGCACACCTTCTTCGTAAACAGGATAGAAGATCTGGCTGACGCACTGAGAAACGCTTTCAGGATCGCCAACAGCGGAAGGAAAGGCCCGGTTCTCATCGATATAACAAAAGACGTAACTGCTGCAACAACAGATTATAAACCGGAAAAACCGCTTCCTTTGAATCCTCTTCCTGCATTTACAGATAAAGAGGTGCAGGAAGTCGCAGCAATGATAAACGCAGCAGAAAAACCGGTCGTATATTTCGGCGGCGGCGTAGCTGCATCAAATGCCGGCGAAGAGCTCAATCAGCTGCTCGAAACCGCAGACATCCCTGCCACATTCACACTGATGGCAGCAGGCATACTGGGATATGAGAACAAGAGAAATCTCGGTCTCATCGGAATGCATGGAAGCATCGCTGCAAACAAGGCCGTTGACAGAGCAGACCTCGTCATCGCACTGGGCGCAAGATTCAGCGACAGAGTAGCACTCAACCCTAAAAAATTCGCAAAGAAAGCGCGCAAGGTGCAGATCGATATAGATACGAGCGAGATCAACAAGAACGTTCTCGTCGACCTGGGAGTTACAGCAGATGTAAAAGAATTCCTTACAAAACTGCTCCCGCTTATCAAGAAAAAGGATCACAAGGAATGGGTCGCACAGGCTACAGAGTGGAAGAACAAGCGCGGCGATGTTAAGTGCCAGGACGCACAGCTCCATCCAAGTGAGATCGTTCACTCGGTATGCGACCTTACAGATAAAGAAACCCTCTACGTTACAGATGTAGGCCAGCACCAGATGTGGGCGGCACAGTACCTGAAGCAGAGAAACACAGCAGGCTTCATCACAAGCGGAGGCCTCGGCACCATGGGATTCGGATACGGCGCAGCAATCGGAGCACAGATCGGATGCCCTGACAAGAGAATAATCCACTTCACCGGAGACGGCTCTTTCCACATGAACCTCAACGAGGCATGCACAGCCGTAAGTCAGGAGCTTCCTATTATAACAGTCATCATGAACAACTCCGTACTCGGCATGGTTTACCAGTGGCAGACAGCCTTCTACGGCAAGAGATATGCTTCGACCACACCGGAAAGAAAAACAAACTTCCCTAAGCTGGCAGAGGCATTCGGAGCAAAAGGTTTCTCGGCTACCAATCCGACTGAATTCGAAGAAGTCTTCAAGAAGGCGCTGCAGGAAAAAGGTCCGGTATGGATCGACTGCACGATAGCCAGAAACGAAAGAGTTCTCCCTATGATACCGAGCGGCGGTACTGTTGAAGACATGATCATAGGTTAGGAGGCGTACAATGGACAAGCAGATAAGAAAAGAAGTAATAAGCATCCTGGTAGACAACCAGGCAAACGTACTTACCAGAGTGAGCAGTCTCTTCGGACGCAGAGGCTTCAACATCGACTCCCTCACCGTTTCGGCGACAAATGACCCTAAACTTTCCAGGATCACCGTGGTCTTCACCGGAACAGAACAGGGCCTGCACCAGATAATCACTCAGACAGCAAAGCTCGAAGTCGTGAAGAAGATATTCACACTCGACTCAAACGACAGCATCTACAGAGAGCTGCTTCTCCTCAAGGTCAAAGCCGACAAGGAAGAACGTTCAGCAATCAAGGAAGTCGTTGAGATATACAGAGGAAGGATCGTAGACCTTTCCAAGAACAGCCTCATCATCGAGCTCACAGGGACATCCGACAAGCTGGATGCTTTCATGGACATGATGAGCTGCCACGAAATCTCAGAAGTATGCCGTACCGGTATCACAGGGATCGGCAGAGGTGCAAGCTGGCACGAAGGTGTGGATATGTAAAGCGCACGCGTGCCACAAGTCCGGTATTTACAGCCGGCAGCGATGTTTAATGCTTGAAAAAGCATATAGCTTCGCTATAATATAAAGTGTAGTTTTCACTGACAGTCCGGAAATATCGCAAACGATATTTCCTGTATAATAAAATATAAAGGAGACAGAAAAATGATAAAGAAATATTATGATCAGGATTGTAATTTAGGATTACTGGATGGAAAAACTGTTGCTATCATAGGTTTCGGAAGCCAGGGACATGCACACGCAATGAACCTGAACGAAAGCGGAGTAAACGTAGTAGTAGGTCTCAGACCTGGTTCAGCTCATACTGCAAAGGCTGAAGCTGCAGGACTCAAAGTAATGGGAATCGAAGAAGCTGCTGAAGCGGGTGACATCGTAATGATCCTTACTCCGGACGAACTGCAGGCATCCATTTACAAGAACCAGATCGAAAAGCACATGAAGGAAGGCAACGTTCTGGCATTCGCACACGGATTCAACATCCATTACAACCAGATCCAGCCGGCTCCTTATCTCGACGTTATCATGATCGCTCCTAAAGGCCCTGGCCACACAGTAAGAAGCCAGTATGTTGAAGGCAAAGGCGTACCTAGCCTTATCGCAGTTTACCAGGATGCTTCAGGCAAAGCAAAGGATTACGCTCTGGCTTACGCAAGCGGAATCGGCGCTGGTCGTGCAGGAATCCTCGAAACTACATTCAAAGAAGAAACTGAAACTGACCTCTTCGGTGAACAGGCAGTTCTCTGCGGCGGTGTTACTGAGCTGATGAAGGCCGGATTCGACACACTCGTAGAAGCCGGTTATGAACCTGAAATGGCTTACTTCGAATGTATCCACGAAATGAAACTGATCGTTGACCTGATCAACGAAGGCGGCTTCGACAAGATGAGATACTCGATCTCAAACACGGCTGAATACGGCGACTATAGAACAGGCAAGAGAATCGTAACTGAAGATACAAGAAAAGAAATGAAGAAAGTCCTCGAAGAGATCCAGGACGGAACATTTGCAAGCGAATTCATCCAGGAATTCAACGCAGGCGGAAGAGCAAGATTCCTCGCAACAAGAAAGAAGGAAGCTTCACATCTCCTCTGCAAGGTAGGCGCAGAACTCAGAAAGATGATGAGCTGGTTAAAGAAATAGGCAGTGCTGTTTTTACAAGTCCGATCGGCAAAGAGTCTGCTGATCAGCTGTCTGCCTTCTCCGGAAACTGGTCCTCGGTGCTTCCCGCAGACGCATTCTGCGGAATCACCTGCGGAGGTTTCCTGCAAAGGCCAGACAGAAGCAGTTTTGCCATAAAGCTTAAAAAACAGGTCTATTGCTTGCGCGGAGCAGCAGAATAACAATAACTTCGCATCATATTTCTTACCAAAGCACGAAATAACAAAAGTGGCGGCGGCGTTTCCGCCGCCGCTTTTTTCTATTTGAAATAGCATATGAAGCACCACAAGGGTATAACCTGATGTCGACTTGCAGTCGACAAATACATGAAAGGAAAAAAGGAAAATGAGAAGTGACAAAGTAACAAAGGGTGTTGAAAAAGCGCCTATGCGCAGCCTTTTCTACGCCATGGGATATACTAAGGAAGAGCTTGAACGTCCACTGATCGGTGTCGTTTCCGCAAAGAGCGAGATAGTTCCGGGACACATGCATCTCGACAAGGTCGCTGAAGCCGTAAAAGCCGGCGTAAGAATGGCAGGCGGAACTCCTATCGAAGTTCCTGCGATCGGCGTATGCGACGGTATCGCGATGGGGCACATCGGCATGAAATACAGCCTCGCCAGCCGTGAACTGATCGCGGACAGCGTTGAAACGATGGCAATGGCACACGCATTTGACGGTCTCGTACTCGTTCCGAACTGCGACAAGATCGTTCCCGGAATGATAATGGCTGCCGTAAGACTGAACATACCTGCAGTAGTCTGCTCCGGCGGACCTATGATGTCAGGTCTGGTAAAAGGCGAAGAAACCAGCCTTTCCAAGATGTTCGAAGCAGTCGGAGCAAGAAAGGCAAACCTGATAGACGACGATGAACTGCTCGAGTTCGAAGAGCACGTATGTCCGGGATGCGGATCATGCTCAGGCATGTACACTGCGAACAGCATGAACTGCCTGTCAGAAGCAGTCGGCATCGCACTTCCGGGAAACGGCACGATCCCTGCAGTCGACAGCGGCAGGATCAGACTGGCAAAACACGCCGGAATGGCGATCATGAACCTCGTCGAAAAAGACATCAAGGCTCGCGATATCATCAATGAAAAATCACTGAGAAACGCACTCGCATGCGACATGGCACTGGGCTGCTCGTCAAACAGCGTGCTCCATCTGCTGGCTATCGCAAACGAAGCCGGCGTAGAGCTGAACCTGGATATTTTCAACGAATTCAGCGCAAAAGTGCCTAACCTCTGCCACCTCGCACCTGCAGGCGGCACTCACATGCACGACCTCAACAACGCAGGCGGACTCCCTGCAGTTTTCAGCGAGCTGACCAAGAAAGGGCTCATCGACGAAAGCCTGATAACTGCTACAGGCAAGACTGTCGGCGAGAACATCAAGGGCGCATACGTCAAGAATTACGATATCATCAGACCTATCGACAAGCCGTACAGTGAGACAGGCGGCATCGCTATCATGTGGGGAAATATCGCACAGGACGGCTGTGTCGTAAAGAGAAGCGCCGTTGCTCCTGAGATGCTTTCACACAGTGGTCCTGCGAGGGTATTCGACTGTGAAGAAGACGCGATCGCAGCTATCTACGCAGGAAAGATCGTGGATGGTGACGTCGTGGTAATCAGATACGAAGGCCCTAAGGGCGGCCCTGGAATGAGAGAAATGCTCAACCCTACCAGCGCTCTGGCCGGAATGAAGCTGGACAAGACTGTAGCGCTTATCACCGATGGTCGTTTCAGCGGCGCCAGCAGAGGCGCGTCGATCGGCCATGTCTGCCCTGAGGCTGCTGCAGGCGGCAATATCGGACTGCTGCGCGAGGGAGATATCATCGATATCGATATCCCTAATGCAAAGATCAGCGCGCGTGTTTCGGACGAAGAGTTCGATGCAAGGCGCAAGGACTACGTGGCTCCGCCGCCAAACGTTACAAGCGGCTGGCTCTCGCGATATATGAGAAATGTAGCGTCATCTGCAAAGGGCGCCGTGATGGAATAGCCTGCTTCTCTGCAATACAAAAAACAGGAGACCTCAGATACCGTTTTCGTGCCGCCCTGCTCCGGCGGCATCAAAACATGTTCTGAGGTCTCTCTTATTTTTTACGTTTACGCACACATTCACTGAGCAGATACTCCACCTGGCCATTGATAGATCGGAAATCCTCCTCTGCCCAGGCTGCGATCTCATTCCACAAGCCCGGCGACAGACGAAGCACCATCTGTTTCTTGGCCTTGTCTTTATCTTTCAGTTTTTTCTCCCTTTCCCTGACTGCTCTTTCCTTTTCTTTAAGCTCCTTCTCAAGAGCTTTCAGCTTCTGGAGACGCTGCTGCAGCTGCTCTTCTTTTTTACCGTAGTCTTCTGTCACTATGAAACCCCACTCCTTTGATAAGCGTTCTGTTTCTATTTTAATACAGGCTGCCGCTGTTTACAACAGGCTGTACTTCTTTGTCTCCGCAGAGAACGACCAGCAGATTCGATACCATTGCCGCCTTTCTTTCATCATCCAGCAGGATAAGATCATCCTTTTCCAGACGTTCCAATGCCATGTGCACCATACCGACCGCCCCTTCCACGATCTGTTCACGCGCGGCGATCGTTGCTGCCGCCTGCTGGCGCTTCAGCATCGCTGCTGCGATCTCTTCCGCATACGCCAGGTGTGTTATCCTCACCTCCAGGATATGGATACCGGCATCACGCGTCTTCTCCTGCAGCTCTGCTTTCATTTTTTCGGCGATCTCCATGCTGGATCCGCGCAGGGTCATTTCACTGTCATCATCTTCCATCGTATCATATGGATACATACGCGCAGAGTTACGAATGATAGAATCACACTGGGTCGAAAGATACTCGAAATAGTTTTCCACATTGAAGACCGCTTTCGTAGGATCCGCTACTTTCCAGATGACAACCGACCCTATGATCACCGGATTTCCATCAACATCGTTGACTTTCTGCTGTGCGTTGTTGAGCGTCATGGTCTTTGTGGAAACCTTCCGATTTCTTGTTTTCCCGGCTGTTTTCGGCGTCTTCCCGCTTTTGAAAGTCTCCCCCGGATCCTGTGCGGCTTCTTTCTGCAAAGCCTCCACTGTCGGATTGAAAGCGGCACAGAATGGATTGACGAAGAAAAAGCCGGCTTTCCTGATCGTTCCGTGATATTTTCCAAACAGCGTCAGCACCAGTGCCTCATTAGGATTCACTACCTTCAGACCGGCGAACATGATCGAAAACAGAGTGATCAGCAGCAGTCCGGCTGCGATCCCCAGACCTTCTGCAAAACCTCGGAATAAAACCGGACAGATAATACACAGGAACACTCCAGACAAAGCCCCTGCGATATCAATTATCATCATAAGCATTCCGGACGCCGGATGCAGCTCTCTTTCTGCAATATCGCTTGTAATAACGTTATTTGTCTTGCTCATATTCATTTCCTCCCTTATTCAGATCACGCGACAAAATCGCTTTTGCGTTTTGTGATATCATTTTGATATCACAATTATATCACGCGAACTATCCATGTCAAGCATTATCGACAAAACTTTGACTTCCCTATATTCAAACCTGTGATATAATGCAGGTAATAGATCGACGAATCAATGAAGCCCTTTGCAAGGATAACCTGATGTCGGCTGATGCCGACACACTTATGAAACCCTTTGCAAGGATAACCTTAATGTCGATCTTTGATCGACAAATATTTGAAAGGAGAACAAGTATGTGTAAAACAGCATTTACAGGAGGACTTCTCATAGACGGCACCGGAGCTGCAGCTGTAAAAAACAGTCTCGTTCTGGTCGGTAACGGAAAGATCATTTATGCAGGACCCGCGCGCGACATCCCCGAAGGCGAGGGATATGACGTCGTGGACATCACCGGCAAGACGATCATACCCGGCCTCGTCGACGCGCACCTGCATTTTTCCGGCAACCTCACCGAAAACGACAACGACTGGGTGCTCGAGGACAACATCCAGAAAGCAGTAGTCGCAGTGCAGCAGGCACACGAATGTCTCGAATCCGGCCTGACTACCGTGGGCGAGATCTCCAGATTCGGCATACATATCAGGAACATGGTCGAAGCCGGCGTGATGAAAGGTCCTCGCATCGTAGCAACAGGGCTGGGATTCTGCGCTACTGCCGGACACGGCGATTCACACAGACTTTCCATAGAACAGAACCTGGCGGCGCACCCGTGGGCGGAATGCGTCGACAGCCCGTGGGATCTGCGAAAAGCAGTCCGCCGCAGGATACGTGAAAACCCTGATGCGATCAAGATCTGGGCAACGGGCGGCGGCATCTGGAGATGGGAAGCCGGCATGGACGCCCACTATACGATGGAAGAGATCCAGGCCGTTTCAGACGAATGTAAAATGCGCGGGATACCGCTCTGGTCACACTGTTTCGGCGACGCATCCAATTCAGTGAAAGCAGGCTCGGACTTTATCATCCACGGCTGGGAGCTCAACGACGAAACGATCGACATGATGGCCGAAAAAAACATCATGCTCTGCCCTACCATCAGTTTCCTGCCTGCATGGTTCAATACATACCCGCCTGCATACAAACCAGAGCTCCACGACAGATTCCCGGGCGAAACGGTCACCGAAAAAGAACTCAACAGGATCTACGACAACCTGAAAAAAGCATTCTCCAAAGGCGTCCTGCTCACGATCGGTTCGGATTCATTCAATTCGAAGATCACACCTTACGGAGATACGGCGATCGGCGAGATCTGCGAATTCGTCAGCAAAGCGGGTCTAAGCGAAATGGACACTATCGTCGCTGCAACTCTCAATGGTGCAAAGGCGCTGCGCGTGGATGACGTGACAGGCTCTCTTGAGGCAGGAAAGAGCGCAGACCTTCTCGTAATCAACGGTAATCCGCTCGAAGATATCACTGCGATCGCAGTGGAAAATATGGACGTTATCATGAAAGAAGGCGAATTCGTCAGAAGATCGTAGTTTGCAGCTTGCGATTCGCAAGTCACAATTCACAAGTTGCATATCACAGGCAGCAGGCTGCAGCTCACAGATCGCCCCTTATAACTCGCGAGCCGCAGCTCCTGCCCCTTGATTGTATGCGACCCACGTCCCTCCATAGTCAGTGAGGCAAGCCGTCCCGGCGTGCAACATTTCTCAAAAAAACAAAAAGTGTCTTCGCCACTTATCTTCATATGAAACTTTTGTTGATATTCCGGAAGTATTCCGGAAATATTTCAAATATCGAAAGCGATATTTCCTGTATAAATAAAGAAGCACCTTTCATAAACAGGCCTGTCTTTCAACAGAGGTTATCTGCCCGGGTATGTAGAGGTGTGCTTCTTTATTGTGTATAAATGGAAGAAATATCATCTCCGAGATGTTCGGAGGATATTTGATGTTGTCTTTTTTGTTATGAGGGAAATATCACACGTGATATTTCCACGCCGGATTTCTTTTGATTTTATCCGACAGGTTCGTTTTTATCTGATCCATTGATCTGCTTTCGGCTTGCCCCGATCAAACCGCTTTCATTATTTGATCCGGCCGTCGAGCGTCATGAGTATGCCGTACTGATCCGGTCTTCGGTCTCTGAATGTACATACTTCTCTTCTGTATGCCGCCAGCTCGTCCATATCGAATGTAGCAGTAAGAATGCCTTCAGTCCTGGTGTCTGCTTCTGCGATCTTGTTTCCGCGATTATCGGAAATAAACGATGCTCCCCAGAAACGCACTGCCGTGTCACCCATCTCTTCAACGCCGATACGGTTCGAAGCGATCACAGGAGTCATGTTCGCAGCCGCATGTCCGAGCATCACGTTCTGCCAGTGATCGTAGTCGTCCGGTTCGCCGTCAAGCTGATCCGGCGGAACAGCGAACGTGCCTATCGCAGTCGGATAAAGCAGCATTTCAGCACCCAGCAGCGCCATGGATCTGGCAGCCTCAGGGAACCACTGATCCCAGCATATGCCTACTCCGATTTTTGCATATTTCGTATCCCATACACGGAAACCCGTATCCCCGGGACTGAAGTAAAACTTCTCGTAATACCCCGGATCATCAGGAATGTGCGTTTTCCTGTATATCCCCATGTATGTGCCGTCGGCATCTATCATCATCACCGAATTGAATCTGCAGCAGCCGCTTTCCTCGAAGAAACTGATCGGAAGTACCACGTCCAGTTCTTTTGCCAGCTCGGAGAACCGTTTAAGCACCGGATTCCCCTCTACCGGTTTGGCAATGGAAAGATTGTCATAATCCACTACCTGTGCGAAATACTGCGTCTGAAAAAGCTCCTGTATGAGTATGATGTTCGCTCCCTGCGAAGCCGCCTCCCTTATGAGCTTCTCGGCATTTGCTATATTGATCCCGGCATCTGCGCAGCATGCCATCTGCGTTGCCGCCACCGTCACTTTTCTCATCAGCCTGCTCCTTTACGATATATTTTTCATCTGCAAATGAAGTTGTTTTATCATTCTATACCATCAGAATGATAAAATCTATGACTTTCTTGTCCTTTTTATTGTATTTTAAAAATGTTCTGATTATTCTACGAGTGATACCCCACTTGAAAAATTTGTGCTATAATACAAAAATAGCAACTAAGACCCTTTTCCAGAACCAGTCGTTGAAGGAATTGCTAAAAGGAGGTTTGTCATATGCTTCGAGAAATCGAATATGAAAAAGATCTGCCTGTAAAAGTGCAGGTATTGCAGATACAGCAGTGCCCGTGGCATATCCACGACGATATACAGATAATTTACGTGCTCGAGGGCGAAGTAGAACTCAAGCTCACCTATGCGCGTTACCGACTTACCAAAAATAACATACATTTCATCCACAGCGCTGACGTGCACGGCTTCCGTGCGCTCTCAGACGACAATCTTGTCATTGTTCTGAGCCTCAACCTTGACTATTTTTCAAAATACCATGAAGACCTGATACATCAGATCTTTACGACAAAGGTCAGCGAAAACATCGCTACATATAAGAAACAGCTCGTGCTGAAAGGCCACATATTCTCGATAATATCCGAACTCCACGGACAGAAGAGAGGCTACAAGGAACGCATCACGGAGATCTCACATGCGCTTATAGATGCTCTTTATCAGGACTTCCGCGGATTCAGCGTCGATCTTGAAACACGCACATTCCTGCATCAGGTCTCAAGGGACCCCGTTCAGATAGAGCGTATCAGCAGGATCGTCAGCTTCGTTTACAGCAACTACCCTTACAAGCTCAGCCTTTCCACGATCGCCGAAAAGGAAAATATCAGCAGCTATTACCTGTCGCATCTTTTCCAGCGGCTCGTCGGAGACAGCTTCAGGAATTTTGTCAGCATGGTCCGCGTGGAAATGTCGGAGCCGCAGCTCCTCAGCACGGACAACTCCATCGCACAGATATCCGCCAATGTAGGGTTTTCCAATGCAAAATACTACATCGACAACTTCACCGGCTGGTTCGGCTGCCACCCGAAGGAGTACCGTCAGCTCTACAAAGACGAGCTGCTCGGCAACAAGCCGTGGCTCGTCAAAGAAATGCCGTTCGACAGCATCAATGATGCAATAGAACCATATGAAGAGATGCCTGCATTTACAGGAGCTTCGGAGCTGGTAAAAGCTGTCTCACTGGACTTCCGCAAGCTCGATCTTTTCCAGAAAGCTTCGGCGCAATGTGAAGACCCCAAGAGATTCTACAAAGGCTACGACCCGCAGCAGGACTGCCTGGATTTTCTCAGTGAAATGCTCAGCGATCCGAGGTCCAATAAGCTGCCGCCGATATCCACCGACACTGCAAAAAGCAAAAACGGCACATTCACATTCAACGATATGAAAAAGCCGCTCTACTACCTTCGCGAGTTTCTGGAAGACCAGTTCGACACGATCGCAGATCACAGCGACTGGTACATCATGACCAAGAGCGGTCCCGACGCACAGCTGCTGTTTTTCAGCAAGAATCCGGAAAATACGCAGAGCATCGAATTCAACATGTTCAATATTCCCGGGAAATACAAGATAACCGAGCACAGGCTGGAAGCGTCATCGTCATGCATCATGCTGTGGCAGCAGCTCGGCTTCAAGCCGCAGCTTACTATCGATGAAAAAGAGCAGATCGAGCGGATGTCCGCGCCTCGGATCTCATGGCGCATGATTTCATCATCGGGCAGCTTCACATATTCTGTAAAGCTCGGGCCGCTCGACATAGTCTTCGCGGAGATCGAAAAGCTGTAGATTTCGTGCGCTCCCGCTGTACGATACGTCAGGAATATCTCCGGGAGATATCCCTGCTGCATTATAGAATGCAAAAAGTGTATACGGCACGCCTCATAAAAGGCTGCACGTATACACTTTTCTATATTTAGGGTTAGAATCTGTCTTTTTTATTATGGTCGCTGCGGCTGCTGCGATCGCTGTTACCATTCTGCCGTCATGCCGTACCGGCTGTACCGGGTGAATCAGCTTTGCCAGTTTATCCGATCTGGCCGCTCACGCTCAGGCAGTATATCCGCTTAAACGAGATATACCGTCGTATCCACGCGTTCCCAGTTCACGATCTCAGATGTGCAGACGCAGATCTTGCGCTCCAGCCATTTGTAGCGTTCGTCGCCTGTCCTGAAATCCACAGTGCCTTTGAAATAATATTCGTCAGGTAAAACATACTCACCGTTCATCAGTTTTTCTTCCACACTTTTGTTTATATCCAGGAACGCCTTCATTTCCATGAGGATATGCGCACCATCATCTGTCTTCAGCATCATCAGCCCGTCGATATTGTTGATCCCCGGTGCAGGAGTATAGGTCGCTCCCATGCCGATCGGAACTATCTCGCCGCGAAGCTCATCACCCTCGAACACTCCGCCGTCAGTCGGTGAAACCAGAGTCTCGCCGAGACATGTCTCGCCCATATCTATATCATGCTGCTGAACGATAGACATCGTAAAAAGTTTCTTCATACTTCATTCCTCCATAAATTCTTTGACAGGCGTCACAGGGTGCCGCACCAATGTCGGCTGAGTACCAGGCGATCATCGTATCCCTGAGCTCATGACATCTGTGTTTTGCATACCGCCTCGGCACAGCGATCGTACCGCGCTGAGTGCCGAGCGCTCACAGCTGTGCGCTTTACATGCCGGATCCGCTACAGTTCACCGTTTACGAGATTTCCGTCGAATACGACCGCTTCAACCTTGATATCCTTGAGCTGATCGATCGGAGTCTCGAACGGATCCCTGTCGATCACTATAAGGTTTGCTCGCTTGCCCTTTTCCAGTGAACCGATCTTGTCCTGCCATCTCAGCTGCTTAGCGCCGTTGATGGTGTAGCCCTTTACCAGCACAGGCACCGAAAGTCTTGCCGACGCTTCAGGTCTCATGCTGTTCGGATACTTCTCAGGATCCAGCGGGAACTCAGGGTCGATCCTCGTTGCAGCCACCTGCATACCGAAGAACGGATAAGCTCTGTGCATCTCGTAAGCCGTAACGACGTCACTCGAGAAAGAAACCATCGCGCCGCTGTCGATCATCTGGTTGAACTGATACATCCTGCGCCATTTTTCCTCAGTGTAGTAGTTCATCGCCTCTTCGCCGAAATATCCGCCGGACCAGTGGCAGCTCCAGTTGATGTCGATGCCCAGCTCAGCAGGTCTTCCCATGTCTGAAGGATCCACTACCTCGCAGTGCGCGAATATCGGCTGGCACACCCACGGCTCGCCGTTTTCCGCAGCGATCTTCTGCGCCGCCTCGACAGCTTCACATCCGACTCTGAACGCTCTGTCGCCTACCATGTGTATGTGCAGGTCGAGACCTTCCCTGTTGCAGAGCACGAAGCACTTCGTCAGCTCGTCCTTTTCCATCATGATCTCGCCGAAATTGCCGGGATCGTGTATATGTTCATGCAAAGATGCAGAGTTGCCGCTCTCGTTGGTTCCGTCGAGGAAGAGCTTCATCGTATTGAACTTGATGTGTTCTGTAGTGTAAAGCTTCTGATATTCTCTCAGCTTGGCGATCTTTTCAGGAAGATCTTCATATGACCAGAAGCGTACAGCTGCATCGTAGTAAAGGTGAAGTTTCCCTGCCTTGTCCATCTCGTATACGGTCTGGATCTGGCGATCGGTCTCGATCAGAGCATCGAACAGAGCCGTGATGCCGCTCTCTCTCATCAGGCCGAAGAACGGTTTCATCATATCTTCGGTCAGCTCTTCAGGCGGCCTCCAGCCGACAGCATCATACATCTTATCTGCGAAATGTCTCCATGCCAGCTCCTTGATCCAGCCTGTAGGCTCTCCATTCTCGTCTCTTACAAAGATCTCCAGCTTGCTCGGATCCGGGGTGTCCTTGTCAACGCCCATCAGCTCCAGCATCTTGCTGTTGACCCAGCAGAGATGTTCGCCGAAATCCTGGCAGAGCACCGGTCTGTCAGATACGACAGCATCGAGCATAGCCTTGTTTGGTCCGTTTTCATCGAACATCGATGTCGGATAATACTCAAAGTATATGAACGGCATCTCTTCTTTCGGATGCTCTTCTGTATACTGCTTCACAAATGCCAGCAGTTCGTCTGCATCCTCTGTCCACGGAAGTCTGACATGCCATGTGCTTTCAGCGCATGCCCCCGGATGTATATGGCTGTCTATGATACCCGGCAGGATCGTTTTGCCTGCAAGATCATGCACCTGAACATCCGCATGCCGTGAACATCCGCATCCGCAGTCCGCACCGGTCATGTACTCCTCGGCACCCTTGCTGTCACCGGCATAGATGATATCGCGTCCGTCCGTTACCAGGACCTCTGCAGTACCGTCGCCTGCCGACGTGTAAATCTTCGCGTTTTTATAAATATGCATTTTAACACCACCTTTTGGCTTTTGGTTTTAACATCTGTGTTTTTTGTAAAAGCTGCATCAGCGGATACTGCCCGGCTGAATGCCGGGCACGTCCGCAATGATCGTAATCGTTACTCTATATCCATTTCAGGAGGCAGCTGTCTGAATCCCTTTGTCTTTACCGCCAGGATGATGATGCCTATTGCCAGCCATATGATACCGATGACCTTTGCAGTTGCCGCCATGTTGAACCACAGGTATACGCATACTGCTGTCGCTATCAGCGGCAGTACAGCATAGTTCAGTATCGCTTTGCCGCCGCGCTCTCCCTTTTTCTTGAGGAAAAGCACAGGAACTGAAATGTTTACGAGGATAAAGCCTGTTATCGCGCCGAAGCTTACGAGCTCAACGCCTCCCAGGATATTGTCTGTGAAGAAAATAGCTACAAGGCCTACACATCCTACTATTATCAGATTGTAAACAGGCACTCCATTTTTGCTCATGTGTCCGAAGAACTTCTTAGGCAGGATGTTGTCGCGTCCCATATTGTACATGATACGGATAACTGCTGCCTGTCCCGACAATGCACATGCAATGCTTCCGATATTGTCTACCACCAGGAACATAACATCCATGTGAGGTATCATCGTTATTCTCGCAAGAAGCTCGAATATTCCCGAGTTCGGATCGTCGAACTGCTGATATCCTACCGGCCACATGACCTGAGCTATGTAGGCGATCAGTGTGAAGATTATTCCTGCACCGAGGCATACCATTACGATAGCCTTCGGGATATCCTTCTTCGGATTCTTGGCTTCTTCTGACAGAGTCGAAACTGCGTCGAAGCCAAGGAATGATACACAAAGGATGGCTGCCGGATAAAGTACAAGTCTCAGTTCGAAGACTTCCGGATTATAAAATGCAGTACCGTCGATAATTCCTTTTGAAGTTCCGTCTATACCGCCCTTTGCAATAGTTATTATCCCCACTACGACAAACAGTGCCATCATCAGAAGCTGTGCAGCTACTATGATCGTATCGACCTTTGCAGCTACGCTGATGCCCAGCGCATTTACTACGAACAGCAGCGCTACGAGTATGACTACCCATGCCCATGCAGGAACTGCCGGAACGTATGTCTCCATGTAGACAGCTACACACAGGATGCAGATCATCGGCAGAAGCAGATAGTCGAGCAGCATTACCCATCCTGCTGCGAATCCGATATGCGGATTGAGTGACTGCTGTACATACACGTAAGCTGATCCTGATTTCTGGAATTCACGCGACATGTTCGCATAGCTGAATGCCGTGAAGAACATTGCTATTGCCGTGATGACAAAACATGTCGGATACATGCCCTTGGAGGCTACTGACAGCGGACCGTAATAGTTGAATACTACAGTCGGCGCCATGTACGCCAGACCGAATATGATCAGCGAACCGATCCCCAGGACCTTTTTGAATTCACCATTTTGTTGTTGCGTTTTTTCACTATTCATTATTTCGCACCTCCCAGTAATTCTGTTATTTTCAGAATACACTGCAAGATGCGGTAAAACAATGCCGACTTATTGACGTTTTTATGTAATATCACACGAAAACGTCAATGTTTGTCGGCAGTTTTACATTTAAACTATAAACTTTGTGAATTCATTCACAACTATAGATTCAAATCAGGCGGAAGCTGTTTGAAGCCTTTTGTCTTTATAGCCAGCACGATGATCCCGATAGCGAGCCATGAAAAGCCGACTATTTTTGCGATAGCTGTCAGGTTCAGCCACAGGTATATGCACACTGCTGCCGCGATCACAGGTATGATCAGATATTTCACGACTGCCGCACCGGATCTTTCCCTGTCTTTCACCCAGAATCTCACGATAACGCAGATGTTGGTCAGGATGAATCCCATAATAGCGCCGAAGCTTACCAGTGACATCGCATTCATGAGGCTGTCCTGGAAAATGATAGCTGCCAGTCCTACTACTGCTGTCAGCAGTATGTTCTTAACAGGAGTCTGGAACTTAGGATGGATATATCCGAAGAATTTCTTTGGAAGGAATCCGTCTCTTCCCATTCCCAGCAGTATTCTCGCTGTCGCTCCCTGTCCTGCTATGCAGCATCCGATCGATGCAAGAGTGTTTATCAGGATGAATATCGTGTTCATCCAGCCTATGCCTATATGTACATTGAACTCAGTTATGGCTGTGTTCGGATCCTGGATCGCACCCGGTTCATACGGCCATCCGCAGTTCATGAAGTATGCTACGAGGAAAAACTCTATCGCTGCTCCCACGCAGATCATTATAACTGCTCTAGGCATGTTCTTTTCAGGATTTATCGTCTCCTCAGAGAACGTAGTTACCGAGTCGAATCCCACGAATACGATCGCCATGATCGCCGCACCTGTCATGATCGGTCCCAGCTGGAACGTATCCGGATTATAGATCGCTTCCGGATAGATGAGAGTTCCGGCTCCGCCTCCGCCGAGGACGAACTTGATGATGAATATCACAGTCACGACCAGCGCGATGATAGGTGCTATAACGTTTATGTTGTTCACTATCGATGCGACACCGACGCCGAGACAATTACATGCTGCAACGAATACTACCGCGATTATTACCCATGCCCATACAGGTATTGCAGGTATCATGATGTTCAGATACAGTCCGCAGCCCAGATAGCATGTCATCGGCAGCAGGAAGTAGTCGAGCATCAGCCCCCATCCTGCGATGAAGCCCAGCTTAGGCCCTATCGATCTGCTCACATAGCTGTAGACCGATCCCGCAACCGGGTATTTCCTGCACATCTTTGCATAGCTCAGCGCAGTCAGCGTCATCGCTATTCCTGCGACTATGAGTACCAGCGGAAAGTGTCCGTCCGTGAGGACATTGATGATCCCGTAGTACATCAGTACGCATGCCGGACAGAGATATGCCAGTCCCTGACATACAAGCGTCGGCAGCTTCAGCGTTCGTTTCAGTTCTGTTCTTTCAGCTGTTTTTTCACTATTCATAGCTTCCATAACAAACCTCCCTTTTTAAAATAAATCAGTATTTATGAATAAATTCCGGCCCCGGTGGTTGCGATGCCTCAGACAGCGATGTGCATACATTGCCACATTTAATGCGAATGCGCCGCAGCTCGCCAGCTGTATCCGGCGCCTCGTGCGCTCCATGCGCTCCGGGCATGATATGCGCATCCACCTGCCGCACCACTTTCGAGGCTATTTTTCATACACGACTTTGCCTTTGAAAAGTGTCTTTTCGACTTCGGCAGTGTAGATCATGTCTGCCGGAGTATTTTCAAGGTCTGTATCCATTATCACGAGATCTGCTGATTTTCCGGGTTCTATGCTTCCGGTCAGATCGTCCAGGAACATCTGGTATGCTCCTCCGAGGGTTATCGCTTTTACCGCTTCATGCAAAGCTGCCGGCTTCTCGCTTCCCAGCACTTTTCCTTTGAATTTATCATAGTCAGGCGCATCCGGGAATACCGTTCTCGTCATCGCACACTGTATCTCGTGCATCGTGTCAGGCGGCGGCGTAACAGGGAAATCCGTGCCGAACGCCACTTTCACGCCTTCATCGAGGAAAGCTCTCAGCGGATATGCCTTGCCGGCTCTTTCTGCTCCCACGAGCGGCGTCATGCCTTCTATATCCGAATCGTATACCATCCATCTCGGCTGGCAGTTCGCAACGATGTCGTTCTCGGCCATCAGCTTCACATCTTCATCTCTCACGAGCATCAGATGTGCTATGACGTTTCGCGGTACGAACCCGTCTGCCTGATCACCGCATCCACCGGCTGCAACTGCTGTACCGCAGGAGCTGCAGCATGCATCTCCCTCCGGCCCGAAGCCTGCCGCGCGCTGCGCCTTTGCAAGACAGTCCACGCTCTGCCTTACCGCATTGTCGCCCATCGCATGGACATGAACGCTGAACCCTGCCTGCATCGCATCCTTTGCGGTAGTCACGAACTCATCATCGCTCCAGTAGAGTGGCTCGTTGTAGTCCGCCGGCAGCCCGTTTTCCTTCGTAAAGGCTTCGTCATACGGCTCGATCAGAGAGAACATTCCCTCCGCGAACATCTTCACGGTGTCTATCCTGAAGTCATCGCCGACATCGTCGGCGCCTGCGGCTTTGCGCTTCACTGCTTCAGGCAGCTGCTCCGCGGCTTTGCCCGGCTCCATCAGATACACCCCTCTTATCCTGAGCGTGAGTTTTCCTTCGTCTGCGAGCTCTCTGAATGCAGTTCTCGCATTGTCGCTGTGCATGCAGTCCTGAACGAGCGTCACGCCGTATCTGTTAGCATAATTTTTCTGGTAGTACATGAACGCTTCCTTGTACTTTTCCACGGAAAAGTCGTAGCCCGGCACGTTCATCTTGATCAGCTCCATCGCTTCGGGATCGTTGAAGATGCCCTGCGGGTAGCCGTTTTCTTCGCGGTAGATCTTCCCGACGTAAACATCCGGCGTGTTCTCGTCGACTCCTGCGAGCTCGATGGCTTTCGTGTTCACCCAGAGATTGTGCTGGCAGAACGATTCGAGTATGACCGGTCTGTCACTGCAGATCCTGTCGATATCGTGCCTTGTCGGAACTCTGTCCCCCTGGAAATTTCCGAGCACCCAGCCTGTCCCTCTGATGAGGTCGTCTCCCGGATTTTCGTCGACGAATTTCCTGAGTCTCGTCATGTATTTGTCTATGACTTCCTCCTCGCTTTCACCGTCCTGTATGTAGATCCCGAACAGGTCGCATCCGGAATATGCGCTGGCTGCGATCGACGGGTGGCAGTGTGCGTCGCACATGCCGGGCAGTATCGTCTTGCCGCCGCAGTCGATGATCTCGGTGTCCGCACCTATGTGCTCCTTCACCTCATCCTCGCTGCCTGTCATCATGATCCTGCCGTCTTTTATCAGAACAGTGTCTCCTCTGATGATATTGTCGTCTTTATCCGGAGAATATATTTTGCCGTTAACAAGTGCTTTATCTGCAAATGTCATTTCTTAAACCTCCTCTCTCCGTTTCGTCGAAGTAATTCTATTCCAATTTTTCAGATAATAATATATACATTTTCGTCTGTTTTTTGTATAATTTAATAGAATTTTATATATAAATCGCTGTTTTTGTGCCTGACCGGCAGCTGCATATCGAAGCGAATCGCCTGACCGCACGACGATCGAAACTCTGTTATGAGCCGGCATGCTCTGCTGTTGACCGTCGGGGCCCCCGCCGAACCGGCCGATATCCTGCAGTAAGCCGGGCTGATCCCATGCTGCGGGCCGATCGATACTATACCGCGAACCGGCTGATCCCATGCTGCGGGCCGATCGATACTATACCGCGAACCGGCTGATCCCATGCTGCGGGCCGATACTCTGTAGAGAACAGAAAACTGCATCCTTTGCACAAGGAAAAAAATCTGCGCGGATCTGCCTCACGCAGTACACGCGCAGTATGATGGAGGTGAGATTTTGATAGAAAAAGCGAACGGAAATATCATACCTGATCTTATCCCCGGCGCGCCTGTCGGGATATCGATATACTCGGTGACACAGGAAGCTCCTCATCATCACGAGGGCTTCATGGAAATAATATACTGCTTCAAAGGACCGATAAGGATATGCTCAAGATCGCTGGACATGCTGCTCGAGGATGGAGATATCATTTCGTGTGATCCTTTCGACGTACACTATATGTCGGCAACCGGAACGGAGGCAGCTGAAATGGATACATCCGGAGCTGACGGATCCGAGGGTAGCAACGCAAAGGGTAGCAACGCAGAGAATGGCAACGCAGAGGGTGGCGGCACAGAGGGTGGCGGCGCAGTGTCACAGCCTGCGCACAATGCCAATGCCGGTGGTGCCGGCACATCGGCGAAAGGTCAGTATGATACTGGCTCTGATGATACCGGGAATCTGATGGTATCGTTTTACTTCGATCTGCAGAGTCCGGTCTTCGAAAAGCCGGATCTCGACAAGCTGTATTTCATATGCGAGCCGTCGGCGATCCCTGAGTCGAAGCAGGAGAACCTTGCCGAGCTCAAGAGACTGCTGCTGACGCTGCTCTACTTTTACTGCTTCCCGCATCCGAAGCTGCCGCGCGCCGAAACAGCAGCGCGCTTTTCAAAAAAAATAGTCCGGACTATGCTGGATCATTTTCACTATTTTTATTTCATCGCCAACTCGACTGAATACTCGGACGAGATGAAAAGCCGCTTCGAAAGCATTATCACTTACATCGAAAAGAACTATTCCGACAAGATCACTCTGGGTGGGCTGTGCGAAACAGAACATTACAACTACAAGTATCTCTCGCGATTTTTCAAAAAGACATCCGAGGTCGGATTTTCAAAATTCGTCAACGATATCAGAGCATATAAATCTGCCAGTATCCTGCTTGAAACCAACCGGAACATCTCTGAGATCTCCTATGAAGTCGGGTTTTCCGCGCCGATGTATTTTTACAAGGTCTTCAAGATGTGGAACGGTCTCACTCCGCATCAGTACCGTAAGAAACTGCGTGAACTGGCCGCTTCTGCCGATGAAAACATCTATTACGATATCCCTGCTGTGAAAGAGGATCTCGAGCATTTCATCTCATTCTATTTCGCTCAGCTGCAGGTGCCGGAGCTATGGCTGATGCCGTACATCCCGTTCAAGGGACTGCCGATCGAGAAGGCATGACAGCGCAAGTATGCGATACCGGGCTGGATGGCGGTATATTGGTTATATTGTTGCGCAATGAGTGGCGAAGGAAGGTCCCGGGATACCATGAACCGATTGACTGGCTGGATGGCCAGCCAAAGAGTCACTCAGCGGCCTTCCAGTACCAAAACTCCATTGCCTGACCACTGTTCTTGGTAAAATCAGCGGCTTTTCAGCGATTTTTTTAACGGTAAATACCAAGAATTACAGTCTGATAGCTAATTCTTGGTATTTTTTACGTGAAAACAGCGATATTTTCATAAGAAAATTACCAAAAAATAATAGAAGAAATCAGTCTTTTGGTAAACGGCCTTTTTAAACAATAGGATATTGCAGCGATTTTACCAAATAGGATAACGCCGAAGCCCGATCTTGGTAATCGCTGAACTGAGCATCAGACGAACGTCATAACGGCCAGCCATCAGCCGCCATCACAATGGCCGGTCGTCACAACGACCGGCCGCGCCTGGAACCCAAATGAAAGCATTTTTTATATCTAACCCCAGACTTCTTCTGCGATCTCTTTTACCAGTGCAAGTTTTGCCCACTGCTGCTCTTCTGTCAGCTTGTTGCCGATCTCGCATGATGCGAATCCGCACTGCGGGCTGAGGCAGAGTCTTTCGAGCGGGATGTATTTTGCCGCCTGGTGGATCCTCCTGATGACGGTCTCTTTGTCTTCAAGCTCCGGTGTCTTGGTAGTTATGAGACCGAGGACCACTTTCTTATCCGGCGACACTTTCGCGAGCGGAGCGAAACCGCCGGAACGCTCGTCATCATATTCCAGATAAAGCGCATCTACGTTTTCCTGAGCGAATACATAGTCTGCGACCGAGTCATATGCGCCCTTTCCGAAGAAAGTAGAGTGATAATTGCCTCTGCAGATATGTGAATTGATTATCATGTCTTCAGGCTTTCCTTCGAGTGCCAGATTATTGACTCTGAGGAGCTGCGCTTTGATCTCTTCAAGATCCATTCCAGTCGCCTTGTATCTTGCCTCTGCTGTATCTCCGACTATGGCTCCCCATGTACAGTCGTCAAGCTGCAGATTGCGGCAGCCTGCGTCGTAGAACTGTCTGATGACTTCCTGATATGCCTTCCCGATATCATTGATGAGCTCGTCGTTGTCCTTGTAGAACTTTCTCGTCGAAATGATATTCACCGGTATGATCATCTGCTGGAACATCTGCGCCGGCGCCGGTATCGTGTATTTCGCCACTGTGTTCTCGTCTTCAAACTGCTTCAGGAATCTGAAATACTCAACGAAAGGATGCGGTTTCGCTTTGATCTTTCCTGTGAGCCATGTGTCATCCAGCGCAGCTACTTCTTCATTGAACTGCACGCCGCCTCCCGGCCTGTGATCTACCCCTTCAAATCCCCACATGAAATCGAGATGCCAGTATGCTCTTCTGAACTCTCCGTCGGTGATGACGTGATAGCCCGCAGCTTTCTGCTTTGCAACTACGTCGCGGACAGCATCTTCTGTCACCCGATCGAGCTCCTGCTGATCTATTTTTCCTTCTGCAAACAGCCTCCTTGCCTCCTTCAGCTTCTCCGGACGCAGGAAACTTCCTACAAAATCATAACGAAACGGTGTCTGTAATCTACTCATGATTTGCTCCTCCCAAATACTGTTCTTTGCTATGAGTAGATTATACGTTCATAGGTTCTGTGTGTAAAATACAATAAAACAGCACGCGCCCATAGTTTCATCCTATGGACATGTGCTGTTCTATCGCTTGTATATAGGACTTCGCATAGCGGCTGAGCAGCTGGTTTTTCTTGCGGATCATGATTATCCTCATATGGCAGTCCACGTCCAGCGGCCTGGCAATGATGCCTTCGCCGTTCAGTCTGTTGTCTATTATGCCGGAGCTGACAGTGAATCCGTTCAGCCCTATAACCAGATTGAAAAGCGTCGCACGGTCTCTCACCTGTATGTTTTTCGGGAAGTCGAGCACGCTGAGGAATTCCTCTGAAAAGTAAAAGGAGTTCCGTTCTCCCTGCTCGAACACGAGATACGGGTATGGTTTAAGATCATCCGTGCGTACAAGCTTTTTCTCTGCCAGCGGATGCTCCCTGCTTATGAATACATGCGGGTCGGCAACGTATATCTCTTCAAAGATCAGGCTGTTTTTCTTCAGCAGTTTCAACAGCACATCTTCGTTGTGCTCGCTGAGATACAGTATCCCAAGCTCGCTTTTCCCGTTCGCCACATCCTCGATGATCTCTCCGGTCTGGGTTTCTCTCAGGATAAAGCTGTACTGATCGGCGTCATATTCCTTTACGATGTCGACGAAAGCGTTTACTGCAAAGGAATAGTGCTGGCACGAGACTGCGAATTTCGGCTCTCTGGAAGTGTCTTTGACAAAGCGCTCTTTCATGATCTCCGCCTGCTCCAGCAGCATACGCGCATACGAAAGGAGCTCTTCCCCGTCCCGTGTGGGAACGATCCCTTTGTTCGATCTCACAAAAATAGTCACGCCCATCTCTTCTTCCAGATTTTTTATCGCGGCGCTCAGGCTCGGCTGCGATATGAACAGCTTCTCTGCGGCCTCGGTCATGTTCCCGCATTCCGCTGCTGTCACCAGATAAGTCAGCTGCTGCAGTGTCATCCTTTAATCATCTCCTGTCTCTTTTCCTCTGTATTTTTTCCGTGCGCTCGTCACTGCAAAAGGGTATCCGCAAATGATCCCTGGATCAGGTGCGTCGCGCGACCGGACTATAAGGCAAAAAAAGTGCTTTCGCGATTTCCGCAGGTGCGGCCGGATGCTGGCCGGCCATCACAATGGCCGGGCGTCATAATACCGGGCGCGCCGAGGACTTAGCGAAAGCACTTTTTTGACTAACCCAGATACATCTGCATATAGTGCTGCTTCATCAGATCATCTATCAGATCGCTGATGTCATCGAGCTCAAAATATCTGAGCTTTTCCTCCGAAGCTCTGCCGTACTGATCCCGAAACTGCTTCGGCGTGCAGTTGTACCATCTCTTGAAAGCGGAATAATAGTATTTCACGTCTGAAAAACCGCATTCCTCGGATATTTCAAGTATCGTCTTGTCCGTGTTCAGCAGCAGGCTTTCCGAGGCGTTAGCCCTGATATAGCTGAGCATCCCGCGAAATCCCACGGATGCCTTGCGCATGTACTCGGACATGTATCCTTCCGTAAAATTCAGCTGTGCTGCGATATCGCCTACTGTGATCTTTTCCTTTATGTGCTTGTGCAGATAGTCGTTGATCTCATGCAGCCTCATGAGCATTTCGCCGCCTTTTTCGCCGAACTTCTCCCCTGAATGAAAAAAGAATATATCAAAATGCTTGATGAACAGATCGACGATCTTCCCGGTGACTTCACTCACCTTCGTTTCGTCTCCACCTTCTCTGATAAATCTCAGCAGCGCGATCATCATGCCTTTTAGCCGTTCGTATTCAGGTGTCGGAAAGCGCAGACTCGTTTCCGCAAGCCCCTCGCACACGAACAGGGTGTTGCCGATGAACGGGTATTTCTCCTCGTACTGAAGCAGATCGAAATACAGTGAGACGCACATGTTGTCCTGTCCGTCGTATAGGTAATACGCATCTTTATCGACCGAGATGTATTCGCCAGCATGCAGCGTGAATTCCTCATACGCATACGAAAACTTCACGCTTCCTTTCAGGCAGAAAATGATTTCGAGTATGCCTTTTTCGTTTATCTTGGTCGGTGCCTTTTCCACTGAATACACACTGATACTGAGCGGAGTGCCGCCTACCTGCTTTCTTAAATTTCCCATATCGTCCTCCTGAAAGCTTTAAAAACGAGTGTGTCCTGACACATCGATGCACATCGCTGCGTCTGCTGCTGCCGCGCCTGCTACTGCGGAGTCTGCTGCTTTGCATCTGTACGCCTTGCGACTACGAAAAACCTGCCGTCTTCCGTCTGATACGCGCACGTTGACAGCGTCACCAGCTGATCGCCGTACTCCGCGACTACTCCTGTATCGTACTCGGACAGCGCCTTGACGCCCTTTACATACTCATTGAAATCCGACTGTGAAGTCATGCCTGCATACTGATAATACTTGAATTCCGTCGAATCCTTCGGATAGATCTGCGAATACCCGGCAGCGATCACCTCGTACGTCCCCTGTCCGCCCTTGTATATCGTATCGAACTGGAACGTCTTGTGATCCTTGTAAAAGTCATAGTCGTTGTACTTCTCGATGTCACGGAACATCGTGCCGTTTTTCATATGATGCCCGTAGATCAGGAAATTCGATGTCGGTATGAATATGTCGCTCGCCGCATCCATGAACGGCACTCCGGATCCTGTATATTCCTTGCTGAATCCTCTGTGGAGATAAAATTCCGGATCGTCCTTCGTCTGCATGACAGGATAGTCGACTTTCGTATCTTCGATCTTTATCCATCCGATGATATCACTGTTGGTAAGATAAAGATCAGCGTACTTGCCTATAACAGTTCCTTTATCTGTCACAAGATCCTCTCTGCCGGTCTGCAGATCCTTGAGACCCTCGAGCGCGTTCTGCTCCCGCATGCCATTGAGAAAATAATCGATCAGCACGCCCGCCGAGCCGACAAATACTATGAGACAGATCACCAGAACTATCTTTCTTCCTAAGCTCATATATCTAATCCTTTCCGCTGCCCGGACGCCGATGGAGCCGGACAGGCCGCCAAAAGCAACTTTACTGCAGTCCGGTCTGACTGCAGATCAAATCAAACTCAAACTCAAATCCAAATATAATGCAAATCAGCACCGAACGGATGCTGCCGCCCGGTGCTGTAAAGTCTTACCGTTAGTTGCTGGTCAGTTCCACAGTATCTACCAGTCTGATATCGTTTGCCTTGAGTATCTCGATCGCCTTTGCAGGATCTTCCACCTTTATCATGATAACGGCTCTGTCATCCTTCGCTCTGATAGTCGAGTAGATGTAGTCTACGCCGATCTCGTTGTCTGCCAGGACCTTGAGCACCTTGTGGAGTCCGCCCGGGCTGTCTTCGATCGACACTGCGACAACTTCCGTGATGCTTGCTGTGAAGCCTGCCGCCTTCAGTATCTTTGTAGCAGCCTCCGGATCCGGAACGATGCATCTGAGGATACCGAAATCAACAGTATCTGCGATCGTGCTTGCCTTGATATCGATATCGTTATCGGCCAGGATCTTCGTGAGATCAGCCAGTCTTCCTGTTGTGTTCTCTACGAACACCGACATCTGTTTAATCAACATTTTAATTCCTCCTCTGTCTGTCGTCAAAGATCACAGCTTTCTGGTATCCTTGACTCTAACTGCTTTACCTTCGCTTCTAGGCAGCGTTCCCTCGTTGAGGAACTTCGTCTTGCAGCCTATTCCCAGCATATCTCTCAAAGCATGATCCAGTCTGCTTCTGAGGTCTTCTATGAATTTGATATTGTCTATTGCAAGTCCAGGTGCCAGCTCTACTTCGAGATCGAATGTGTCCTTGTTGTTCTCTCTGCCGACGTAGATCATGTAGTTGATCGTCAGTTCCTCGAACTTGGAGATGACAGTTTCGATCTGTGAAGGGAATACATTGACTCCTCTGATGATGAGCATGTCGTCTGTCCTTCCGAGGATCTTGCTCATCCTTACAGTCGTTCTGCCGCATGCGCACTTGTCTCTCATCAGATAGCAGAGGTCTCTCGTCCTGTATCTGATCATCGGGAATCCTTCCTTGCCGAGAGTAGTGAACACCAGCTCGCCGATCTCGCCGTCAGGCAGCGGTTCAAGCGTCTCAGGATCTATGATCTCAGGATAGAAGTAGTCCTCCTGGATATGCATGCCGTTATGTTCATCGCAGCTTATCGACACTCCCGGTCCCACGATCTCTGTAAGTCCGTATATGTCATACGCCTTGATGCCCAGGCCTTTTTCGATATCTTTTCTCATTCCCTCAGTCCACGGCTCTGCTCCGAATATACCTGACTGCAGTGAAAGGTCTGCCGGATCTATCCCGGCCTTTGCAACGCCTTCAGCGATAGTCAGCGCATATGACGGTGTGCATGCCAGTGCAGTGCTCTTCATGTCCTGCATGAACATGATCTGCTTCTTGGTGTTTCCGCTGCTCATCGGAAGCACTGTAGCTCCGATAGTCTCAGCTCCGATGTGAGCTCCGAGTCCTCCTGTAAAGAGGCCGTATCCGTATGCCACCTGGATCACTGACTTGCTGTCCTGTCCTGCGCTCGCCATTGCTCTCGCAACGCATTCTCCCCACAGTGCAAGGTCGTTTCTCGTGTATCCTGCGATCTTAGGCTTTCCTGTAGTTCCCGACGATGCATGGATCCTCACGATCTCTTCCATAGGCTTTGCAAAGAGCCCTGTCGGATAATTCGCAGCTATGTCTTCTTTTGTTATAAAAGGCAGTTTTCTGATGTCTTCCAGTGTCTGGATGTCTTCCGGCTTAACGCCTGCCTTGTCCATCTTCTCTCTGTAATACGGCACATTGTCGTATTCGTATCTGACCGTTTCCTTGAGTTTCTTCAGCTGTAATGCGCGCATGGTCTCGCGGTCTGCGCATTCCATTTCCTTGTTCCAAATCATTGTACAGCTTTTCCTTTCGTTTTGTGGTTTGTACTTTAAAAATCTGCCCGATTTTTAATAATCAGTGAACGTTCTCAGCTTAAGCGTTTCTGCCCATTTCAAAGGCTTTCTTGTTGAGCTCTACGAACTTAGGCTTTACATTTTCCTCGATCACCTTGATCCACGCGCTTTCATCAAAAGGCAGATCCTTCGAAGCAGCGCCGAGAAGAACCACGTTGACAGCTTTCACGCTGCCGCACTCTTCTGCTATGCGAAGTGCGTCGAACGCCTTGACTGTGCCGGCGTTTTCCTCCAGCACCTTCATGATATCGTCCGGATACTTCGCATTGCCCATGATAACAGGCATAGGCAGTATCTGCTGTGTATTTACATACATAGTGCCGCCTTTTTTCAGGTAAGGCAGCCATCTGTAAGCTTCCAGTTCTTCAAATGCGATGATCACGTCTGCATCGCCTTCTTCGATGAGCGGTGAGGAAACTGTTCCCTCGCTTATTTTAACGTGCGTAACTACGCTGCCGCCTCTCTGCGCCATTCCGTGCACTTCCGAGAGCTTCACGTCATATCCCTTGAGCAGCGCCAGATTTCCCAGCAGTACGCTTGCCAGAAGTGTTCCCTGCCCGCCTACACCAACTATCAGTATATTTGACTTTTTCATGCTATCTGGTCTCCTTTCCGTCTGCTTCGATCTCTATAGCGCCAAAAGGACAGACCTCTGCACACAGACCGCATCCTACGCATCTTTCCGGTACGACGATCGGTCTGCCGTCCTTTTCCTCGATGGCAGGACAGCCTATCTTCATGCACATCTTGCAGTTTTTGCATTTATCTGTAACGTGATACGGGATGTCAGGCTGCTTTACGATGAGTGCGCACGGTCTCTTTGTTATGATGACCGAAAGCTCATCTCTTGCAGTCTCTCTCTTCACGATCTCTTCGAGTTCCTTCACCTTGAACGGGTCGATCTCTGTGACGTGCTTGACTCCACATGCTCTGCAGATGCCTGCGATATCTATTGCCGGAGCTTCCTCGCCCATCGCGTTCTTTCCTGTCGACGGGTTGTCCTGATGGCCTGTCATTCCTGTGATCCTGTTGTCGAGGATGATGACTGTTCCCTTCGATCCGTTGTAATTCATGTTCACGAGGCCTGTGATACCTGAGTGGAAGAACGTCGAGTCTCCCAGCACTGCCACGTGGTCGCTGCTACCTGTAGCCTGCTCGAAGCCGTGTGCCATCGTGATCGATGCGCCCATGCAGAGACATGCATCTATCGATGCTGTCGGCGGAAGCGCTCCGAGTGTGTAGCATCCGATGTCGCCCATTACTGTCTTCTTGAGCTTGCTGAGCACGTGGAAAAGTCCTCTGTGCGGACATCCTGCGCATAGAAGCGGCGGTCTTCCCGGTGCGTCTGTGATCTCAACATTCTCAGCTACCGGCAGTCCGAATGCTTTTCTGATCATGTTCGCACTGTATTCACCCTGGATGGTGAACATGTCCTTGCCGCCTGCGAGCTCAACGCCCATCGCTCTGATCTGTTCTTCGAAGTAAGGGTTTCCTTCTTCTATCACGTAAAGTTTGTCTACTTTTGATGCAAAGTCTTCGATCAGCTTCTTAGGGATCGGGTTGATAAGTCCCATCTTGAGGATGCTCACGTCAGGCATCGCCTCTTTCACATACTGGTAGCAGATACCGCTCGTGATGATGCCGATCGATGTGTCGCCCATCTCGACTCTGTTGATCTCCATCGTGTTGCTGTCTTCTGCGATCTGGTTCATGCGCTTTTCCTGCGCGATGTGGAGCTTCTTCGCCATCGCAGGCATCGCAACGTATTTCTGGACGTTCTTCTCGTAAGGGATGATGTCTTTCTCGACTCTTTCTCCGAGCTCGACGATCCCTCTGGAGTGTGATATCCTCGTGTTTGATCTGATCAGGACTACTGTGTCGTACTTTTCGCTGATGTCGTATGCCAGCTTTATGTAATCTTTACATTCCTGTGAGTTCGACGGCTCGAGCATCGGCACGCCTGCGCTCCTGCCGTAGTATCTCGAATCCTGTTCGTTCTGGCTGGAGTGGCATCCGTTATCGTCTGCGACCAGTATCACTGCTCCGCCTGTAACGCCTGTGTATGCTGCTGTAAAGAACGGGTCTGCAGCTACGTTGAGTCCTACGTGTTTCATGCATGATAATGATCTCACGCCGCCGATGGACGCTCCCATGGCAACTTCTACCCCGACTTTTTCGTTCGGTGCCCATTCAACGTGGATACCTTTACATTTTGCCAGATTCTCTGTTACTTCTGTACTTGGAGTTCCGGGATATGATGAAACGACTTTCACGCCCGCTTCATATGCCCCTCTTGCAAAGGCTTCATTGCCCAGCATTATTTTCTTTTCCATATCTGTATCGTCTGCCTTTCTGTTTATTTGTGTGTTCTCTTGTCTATGACTTTCTTTCCTTTGCCCTCGTATCTAGGAAGTGTGCCCGGTGTCACGAGAGTTATCTTGGCGTCGATGTTGAGAACGGATTTTATGTTGTGTCTTATCTTCGCCCTGAGCTGTTCAAGCTTGTTGTAATCGTCAAGAAGCGATGCGTCTGAGAATTCCACGCGCACCTCGATCCTGTCCAGATAGTCTTCTGTAGTGACGATGATCTCGTAGAACGGTTCGATCTCGTTCATCGCCATGATAACTGACTCTATCTGTGAAGGGAATACGTTTACTCCTCTGATTACCATCATGTCGTCTGTTCTGCCCTGTACCTTGTGCATCCTCATGGATGTCCTGCCGCATTCGCAAGGCTCGTCGTTGAGCCATGTGATGTCTCTCGTCCTGTATCTGAGCATCGGGAAGGCCTCTTTTGTCAGGGTAGTGACTACAAGCTCTCCCTGGTCGCCTATCGGCAGCGGCTCCAGCGTATCCGGATCTATGATCTCCGAGATGAACTGGTCTTCTGCGATATGCAGTCCGCGCTTCAGATAGCATTCGCCGGAATATCCCGGTCCGCCGATTTCCGAAAGCCCGTAGTTTTCTGTAGCCAGTATGCCGAGCTGCTTTTCTATCTTCGCACGCATCTCCTCAGTGTGTCCTTCGCCTCCGAAAAGCGCCAGCCTGAGTTTGATGCTGTCTTTGTCTATGCCTTTTTTCTCTATTTCATCTGCAAGGTAAAGCGCATATGACGGTGTCGCGATCAGTATCGTGCTCTGGAAATCCTGCATGAGCATGATCTGTCTGTCCGTGTTGCCGCTCGAAAGCGGTACGACCATCGCGCCTATCTTTTCCATACCGTAGTGGAGTCCGAATCCTCCGGTGAACAGCCCGTATCCGAATGCGATCTGCACTATATCGTCAGCTGTTCCGCCTGCCGCGCAGATCACTCGTGCCATGATCTCCGACCAGTTTTCCAGGTCATTTTTCGTATAGCCTACGATCTTTGGCTTGCCTGTGGTTCCCGATGAACCGTGGATCCTGACTACGTCTCTCTTCGGCACTGCAAAGAGCCCAAAGGGATAATTGTTTCTGAGATCTTCCGCCGTCGTGAACGGGATGTGTTTCACATCAGCCAGAGTCTTGATATGCTCCGGTCTCAGGCCGATCTCATCGAACTTTTTCTTGTAAAAGGGCACCTTGTTGTAGCAGGTCTCCACCGTTTTCTTCAATCGATCGAGCTGGATGGCGTTCTTGGTCTCCCTGTCCGCACACTCCATCTCTCTGTTCCAAATTTTGTGTTCCATTTTATTCCCTCTTTGATTGTTTATTTATACAGTGAATACAGTTTTCAGTTTTGATTTCAAATTTCGGATTTTCTCCGAAATTTTTTCGAAATTAAAGTTCCCCGCTGAGAATATCTTCCGGCGCCGTTTCCTGATCATGGCGACCCCGCTCGCCACTGCCGGCACTTCAAAAATATTACACTTTATTAATATACCACAAAAAAGAGGAAATTGATATATGTTAATTGACAAGAAAACGTGTAAAACGCGTGAATATCAGCGCTTTTGTGGGAGGTCGGGCGAGTGTGCGAAAATGTGTGGAAGCTGCGCTCTCTTAGTCAAGTTACAGCTATTTAATCAGGATACCAGAAATCGGTTTGCTGCAGCGACTTTTTAGCATTTTCCTTTAAAAACAGGACCTCTCGGCGAAGCCGATTACCAAAACACAAGACCCGGACGTTCCATATTGGTAATTCATCAGGGAAAACTGCGCTTTTACATAAGAAAAAATACCAAGAATGCCCTCCACAGATTTCATCCTTGGTATTTGCCGCTCCGGAAACCCTTGATTTTTAAGGAAAAATGCCAAATCATCGAGTGTAAAAACGGGTTCTTGGTAAAACTCGCAAATGACTTTGTATCGCTCTTTCTAATATACAACGGGTATCATCGTATTCAATTTGCCGCAGAGCTCTGCGACTTGAGTATCCAGCTCTTCAAATTTCTCTGAGTAACTGTTGTATGACCCCGTCGGGTACGTGACCAGATCGATGAGCATACTGTACTGACTGTACAGCTCCAGCGCAAGATCGTAACAGGCTTTATATTTATCAGGCGGTTCCTGTAATTCCAGCATCAATTCATATGCCGCATTGCGTTTGTCATTCAGCGTTGCTGACTTCGCCTGAAAATCCTCGTCAAGGTACAGGTTCTCCAATGCTTCATCAAAATCAGCCGCCCCTGCTACATACTTATATGTATCTTCTTCTGACGTATTCCCCCAGATCGCATCATACCAGACCGCTGCCACCAGATTTCCCTGTGTTTCTGCTTCGACTGCGCCAGATGTGACTTCCACCATGAAACTGTCGAGATTATCTGCATACTGATTTTCAATCATCTGCTTATATGCAGTAAGGCAGACAGCAATGCCTGTAGCTATAGCCATCACCACAATTACAGAAACGATCGCAATAATGACTCGGCTTGATTTTTTCCCTGCTCCTGCCCTGTTTGCTTTCTCATAAAAATCAGGCACTTCCATTCCACAATTCGAACAAAAATTACCGCTTGTTTTGGCTCCACAATTAATACACTTCTTCATAATTCTTCCTCTTCTGCTGTTAAGACTCCCCTACGATACCTGATTATATCATATATCAAGCCTATAAAAAGACATTTATCATTGGATACTCCGGATCCTCTATAAAGCTAACAGGAGAAAATTCCAGAACTAAAGCCTCGCAGTTCTTCTGACAATCACACATTATTTTTTATCAATTAATGTGCAGGGGCCAGAGAGAGTACATGGTTTTACTGATCCCACAATAAGAACTGCTATTGACCATAATGAAACAGGATTGTCTAAAGAATCATCAAGGGCCGTACCTAATCAGATAAAAATGAAGCGAATCTCAACATAAAAATAACCACCTTTCAACTGACATGTCATGCTGTTTGAAGCGTTGAAGACATATCACTTGTAAGGTGGTTATTGTGGTTTTCCTGATTAATCCAAGTGGTACTTGTTCTTGAATTTTTCAACACGTCCGCCTCTGTGAGCGAATTTCTGCTGACCTGTAAAGAATGGATGGCACGCTGAGCAAATGTCCGTTCTGATTTCTTCATTGATGGACTTTGTCATAAATGTGTTACCGCATGCGCAAGTTACTTTACATTCCTTGTAGTCAGGATGGATTCCTTTTTTCATGCTAAATCACCTCTTTCCTGCTCAGGTTTTCCACCTTTGCATAATTACTGTTAGTTTAACAGCCTTTACAGCATACCACACAGCCTTGAGAAATACAAGCTTTTTCGCTATAATTAATTTTACGATACGATATATATTTTGCGATGCGAGAGAGGTTACAAAAATGTCATTTGATAATATACAAAACACGCCGATGTCCAAAGCGCAGATCGCCGAATATCTGCAGAGGATCGAAGCCAGATGGCCGGACGGCACCGGTCTCAATCTCGGATACCTGACGCACCTGCAGGCGCAGCACATTTCCCACATCCCGTTCGAAAATCTCGATATCATGGCGGGCAAACCGATCTCGCTCGACCGCAGCGACCTTTTCCACAAGATCATCACCTGCCGCCGCGGCGGCGTCTGCTCCGAACTGAACACGCTTTACAACTGGCTGCTGGAGTCGCTCGGATTCGACGTCACGAGTTACAGCGCGCGCATCATCGCATCGACGGCGCCGGTCCAGATGCGCAGCCACCGGATAATCGGCGTCCATATGCAAAACGGCACTTTTCTGAGCGACGTGGGTTTCAATTTCGATCATCACAGGATACCGCTGCAACTCGAGGCTGACCTAGTCCAGTACGACGGTGAATGCGAGTACAAGCTCGCCCGCGATGATTTCTGGGGATGGCTGATGTGGCAGCACCGTCCTAACCTCGGCTGGCGCAGGAAGCTCGGATTCACCGAGGAGCCGCAGATCGACCTCGACTTCGTCGCACCGACTTTCTTTGCTGCAAACCACCCGGACTCACGCATCAACAAAGCCACGAAAGTCTCGGTCCACAGGGACGGGCGGTTTTACGCGATCCGCTCCGGAGCTTTTCTGACTGAAAACGGCGGCGAAGAGGAGATAATCGAAAAGATCACATCAAAAGAGCAGGAGCTCAAACTCATCAGAGAGTTCTTCCTCCTGCCCGTGTGATTTCACACTTTGGCGGCACCGCGCCTTTCATCTCTTTTATCTCTTTCGTCGGCCAATCCCGGCTCCGCGCGACCCGACCGTTGTCAGCCCGGCAGCTCGATCTTGTCCAGGATGCCGGTTAGCTTTGCGAGCACGACTCCGTAATTCGTGATCGGCACTCCGGCAGCTTCGGCCGCCGCGATCCTGCTCATCACATGCTTGCGGTTGAACATGCACGCGCCGCAGTGGATAACCAGATCGAACCCTTTCAGTTCCTCGACGCTCGGAAAATCATTGCCGCACACATTGACGACTTCGATACCTTTACCGAATTTCTTTCGCAGGAGATTCGGTATTTTTTCGCGCCCGATGTCCTCGCTGAGCGGCACGTGCGTGCAGGCTTCAGCTATCAAAACCCTTGAATTTTCAGTCATATCGTTTAACAGCGATGCTCCTGAAACAAATTTGTCGATATCACCTTTGTACGCTGCGAACAGTACGGAAAAAGATGTGAGTGCACTTTCCGCAGGCTTCTTCTCATACACCTGTCCGAAGCACTGTGAGTCGGTAATTATCAGATCCGGTACACGGTTCAGTGCGGAAAGTGCGCGTTCGAACCCGTCTGCGGTCGTTGCGACTGCCGTGCATTTTCTGTCGAGCAGCTCGCGCAGAGTCTGGACCTGCGGCAGTATCAGCCTGCCTTTCGGCGCCTGGATGTCCTGCGGCATCACCAGCAGCACGAGCCCTCCCTCTTCGACCATGTCTCCGAGGATCTTTTCCCGCAGGAAATCTTCCGGCACAGACTGCTCGATCGCCTGGCGCAGCTCTTCGATGCCGGTCTTATGTAAAGCGCTGACTTTTATCACCGGCCATTTACCGGCAAGTTCAGCGATGGCTGCGGCGGCGGTCGCGGTCGCAGCACGGCCATCACCCTGCGGATCAGCGCTGACCGATGCCGCAGTGTCGGCAGCCAGTGCTGTCGGTTGTCCGGATGCAGTTGTGACCACCGCATCTACGTTGGCAGATGTTCCTGCCGCTTCCGCCGAATGCGATCCGTGACTTCCGGCAGGCTGTGATCCGCAGCTTTCGGTCAGAGCGCCGGACTCGCCCGGCGCCTGCATCTCATCGCACTTGTTGAGCACGAAGATCAGAGGCACGTTTTTTTCGGCGAGCTTTTCCGCCCACAGCTTTTCCTCGGCGAGCACTGCGTCAGCGGGCGCAGCCGCAGATGACGCTGCAGCCTTTTCCAAAGCCTCATTATCTATCACTATGATGCCGACGTCGGTCTTGTCAACTACGCCTGCCGTTCGCTCGACGCGCAGCCGGCCGAGGGTCCCTTCGTCATCGAATCCGGCCGTGTCGATGAAAACCACCGGCCCTACCGGGTGCAGCTCCATTGATTTGTATATCGGGTCGGTCGTCGTTCCCGGCGCGTCTGAGACGAGCGCGATGTCCTGTCCGGTCAGCGCGTTTATCAGCGACGATTTGCCGGCGTTGCGCCGGCCGTATATCCCTATGTGGAGCCTGCCGGCTCTCGGTGTGTCATTCAAACTCATCATTTTCTCCTTTTGCATTGGGGTCGGTATTTCGGTGTTGTCGTAGTTGTGATGTTGCCGCAGGCCGCGCAGGAATGGCGCGGCGCTCCTCACAAAGCCTTTAGAACCTGAAATCCCTGTCGCCGTTTTCGATCGCCTTCAGTCGCTCCGAACAGACCTCGCGCACCTTTTCGTTCGGGATCGTCGCAAGTCGCTGCGCGATGATCTCGTCGCCCTTCCTGTGAGTCTCATCGCTCGCGTAGTCCATCAGGAATTCCTTGAGCGTCATGAGCGCGTTCGGCTGACAGCAGTTCGCGATCTGTCCCGATTTGAGCAGGCTCATGAATCTGTCGCCCGTTCTGCCCTCTCTGTAGCATGCGGTGCAGAAGCTCGGCACGTAACCCAGGTCGATCAGCCAGTCAACGACCTCGGCCAGCGATCTTCTGTCGTCAACGTCAAACTGTACCGTATCCTCGTCTCTTTCCTCTTCGACATATCCGCCGACGCTCGTCCTGCTGCCGCCGCTGATCTGCGTGATGCCGATCTCGAGACATTCTCTCCTCGTCTTCGCGCTTTCACGAGTCGACATGATCATTCCCGTGTAAGGCACCGCGATCCTGAGCACCGCAACGATCCTCTTGAAAATATCGTCAGGCACGCCGTTGTCGAAAGTCTCCGGATCGATATCGTCTGCCGGTCTGATCCTCGGAACGCTGATCGTGTGCGGACCGCAGCCGTAAGTCTTTTCAAGGTGATGAGCGTGCATCAGCATGCCGACAAAGTCATATTTGTAGTTTTCCAGTCCGAAAAGCACGCCGCAGCCGACGTCGTCGATCCCTGCCTCCATGGCTCTGTCCATCGCCTCGGTGTGGTACGCGTAGTCGCTCTTCGGCCCTGCCGGATGAAGCGCCTCGTACGATTCCTTGTTGTAAGTCTCCTGGAAAAGTATATACGTTCCGATCCCCGCGTCTTTGAGCATCTTGTACTCTTCTACCGTAGTCGCCGCGATGTTCACGTTGACTCTTCTGATCGCGCCGTTTTTGTGTTTGATGCTGTAGATCGTCTTGATGCTTTCGAGTATATATTCTATCGGGTTGTTGAGCGGGTCTTCGCCGGCCTCGATCGCCAGTCGCTTGTGGCCCATATCCTGCAGCGCGATCACTTCCTGCCTGATGTCCTCCTGGCTGAGTTTCTTTCTCGGGATGTGCTTGTTCTGGCCGTGGTACGGACAGTAAACGCATCTGTTGATGCAGTAGTTGGAAAGGTACAGCGGCGCGAACATCACGATCCTGTTGCCGTAGAAATGCTCTTTTATCTCTTTGCCGAGTGCAAAGATCTGCTGGATGATCGCAGGGTCTTCACATTCGAGCAACGTCATCGCTTCTTTGTATGAAAGGCCCTGGTATTTTCGGCCTTTTTCGAGGATCTGATTCATCATTTCGAGGTCGTCTTTGTGCGCCTCTGCGTATTCAAGCGTTTCAAGGATCTTTTCGTGGTTTATGAATTCCTCGGCTTTTTTTGAGGTGCTGTTGTAAATTGCCATTTTCATTTCTCCTTTTTGGTTTTGTGGTTTATTTGAAGTGTTGTTTTTTATGTAAAGCCCGCAGGTCGCGGGTGCTTGTGGTTTTATGGAACGCGCACGGGGGTACCGGTGCGCGGGTTTGTTTAAGTGGTGGCGCTGACTTGCGTCAGCGCTCTCTTTTTATCGGCAGGGGGTGCGTCATGCGGCGCGGCAGGCCTGCCGCGCTCATCGCGGCCGCCTGCCACAGCGCATTATCATC
>NZ_JAOQJP010000018.1:0-40744 GCF_025567305.1 Brotomerdimonas butyrica | reverse complement strand
AAGGTAAAAAGTTCTATCAATACACTGCAATCGACGAATACTCCCGCTGGCGCTATGTGGAAGCCTTTGAAGAACACAGCACATATTCTTCTTCTGTTTTCCTTGAGCATCTCATCAGGCATTTTCCAATGCCTATAGAGTGTGTTCAAACAGACAATGGCACCGAATTCACCAAACGCTTTACACAGCCGGGAAAGGAAACTTTAACGATGTTTCAGCGCACCCTGAAAGATAACAATATCCGCCACAAGCTGATCAGGCCTTTTACACCGAGGCATAATGGGAAGGTAGAGCGCAGTCATCGCAAGGATAACGAACGCTTTTACGCCTCCCACAGATTTTATTCTTTTGAAGATTTTTCGAAGCAGCTGCAGATATACAACTACAGGGATTACAATCGCTTTCCTATGCGTCCTCTGGGGTGGAAATCGCCTCAAACTGTTTTGAATGATTTCGTGCTTGATTGTGTAACATATGTTTGACAAACCTACAAAAAAATTTTCAGACATTTCTCAGTAAGTTCTCAGGCATTTCTCCCGAAAATTGGATCATGCACACCTGAAAAATCATCCAAAGCGCCGGATGACGACCGTGCGCAGCCTTTACCCCGGAACACACAAACAGAGCAGGAGCTTTACAAAAAGCAGCCTGCCCTTTACATATCCTTATATGCGCCCTATGCTCTCAGCATCGAGCCGAGGAACGCGATAAGACGTTCATTCTCAGGAGCTTCGAATATTTTTTTCGGAGGTCCCTGTTCTACGATTTTGCCTCCGTCCATGAAGATGACTCTGTCTGCGACTTCCTTGGCAAACCCCATTTCGTGTGTAACGACGATCATCGTAGTGTGCTCCTTGGCCAGCAGCTTCATTACGTTCAGAACTTCGCCTGTTATCTCAGGGTCGAGCGCTGAAGTAGGTTCATCGAACAGCATGATGTCAGGCTTCATCGCGAGAGCTCTGGCGATAGCTATTCTCTGCTTCTGTCCGCCGGAAAGGTGCGCCGGATAGACATCCGCCTTGTTTTCCAGTCCGACCATTTTGAGCAGGTTGCGCGCATTCGCATACGCGCCCTCCTTCTTCTCCTTCTTGACCTTTATCGGAGCATACGTGATGTTCTCGATACATGTCATATGAGGGAAGAGATTGAAGTGCTGGAACACCATTCCAGTAGTTCCCTTGAGCTCTATCTCTCCGGAAGTTATGCTGTTGAGACCGTTGATGCATCTCAGCAGCGTGCTCTTTCCGGAACCCGACGGTCCGATGATCGCCACGATCTCACCCTTGTGCATCGAAAAGTCCACGTTGTCGACTGCCTTGAAGCCTGAATAGTCCTTCACGATGTTTTTCATTTCCAGTATGTTCTCTCTGCTCATCACCAGTCCTCCTTCGCATCATATCTCGAGAAATGCTTTTCCAGTCTGCCTGCGACCACAGTGAGCACGAATGTCATGATCAGATATATGATCGCTGCAAAGAAAAACGGAGTCATATCTGTCATCCTGTTTACTGCACTGTTCGTCGCTTTCATCAGTTCGATGACCGGCAGCGATGATGCCAGTGCAGTGTCTTTTACGAGCGTTATCGTTTCGTTCACGACAGGCGGCAGTATCGCCTTCATCGTCTGCGGGAGTATGATGTCCCCCATCGTCTGTCTCTTGGAAAGCCCCAGCGCGTGGGCTGCCTCGTACTGACCTCTGTCTATGCTGTTGATGCCGCCTCTGTATATTTCAGCAAAATATGCGGCATAGTTGAGCACATAGGTGAGCACCACGGTCACGAATGCGTTCATCTGTATATTGAGCACCAGCGGGAAAAAGAAGTAAAAGAAGAACAGCTGCAGCAGGAGCGGCGTTCCTCTGAAGATCCATACGTATATCTTGCAAATAATGCTGAGCGGTTTTATGCGGCTGTTGCTGCCGAGTGCTATAGGCAGACCGAGCGGGAGCGATATCACGATCGTCAGTGCGAACAGCTCTATCGTTACCACGGCGCCTTCGAGCATGAAAGGCAGGAACTCCATTAACTTGTCCATAATAACATCCTTACTTTAAAATCACTAAATCACTTCAAACATAGAAAAACGAGATACGGAAAATCCTCCCGTTCTCTCATATAGCTGCTGCCGTGCTTCCGCCGGCAGCTTTCATTATTCTGTATATCCTTTATACGTCACAAAACAGACAGACTCTCACCTGACTGCATTTCAGGAGAAGTCTGTCTGTATAAAGGCAGTGTTTCGTATTAGTCTTCGAGCGGCTCGAATACCACGATGTTCTTGCCGAACCAGTCATTGCTGATGTCAGCAGCTGTGCCGTTGTCTACCAGAGCCTTGATAGCGTCGTTCACCTTGTCTCTGAGTTCAGTGTTGTCCTTTGCGAATCCGATGACATAGTAGTCATCTCCGAGTGAGTAAGTGCATTCCTTCATCTCTCCGCCGAGGTTCTTGTTAGTGTATTCGCCGAGAACCTGGTCAACTGCGATGACATTTACTCTTCCTGCTTTCAGATCCATGATGGCAGTGTCATATGTGTCATATTCGCTGATGTTGTCCTTGAATGAATCATACGCTTCGTTTGCCTTGAGCATTTCGAGAGCTGATGAATCCACCTGTGTTCCTATCTTCAGATCAGCAAGCTGTGCTGCATCGGTAACGTCTGTATCCGAATCAGCAAGTGTCATGAGCACGATCTTGTTATTGAGGTATTTGTTGGAAAGCGCCATTTTTTCCTGTCTCTCAGGAGTTATGGACATACCGTTCCATACGCAGTCGATAGTTCCTGCTTCGAGTTCAGTTTCCTTAGCGTTCCAGTCGATCGGTTTGAATTCCACTTCCATTCCGAGTTCTTCGCCTACGGCATTTGCCAGGTCGATATCGAATCCGACGAGGTTGCCCTTTTCATCTCTGAAACCCATAGGAGCGAATGTATCGTCAAGACCTATCACCAGTTTTTCAGTGTCTGATGAATTGTCTGATCCGCCGCAGCCTGTGAGTGCAAACACGCCGAATGCCATTAACATTATCATTGTGATGCATAAAATCTTCTTTTTCATTGTGATCCTCCATAAATAATATTGTCATTGTGTTCAGTATCGATAAAGCAGTGTGTTATCGCTTTATCGCATTAAAATCATCGTCTATATCACTTTACACCACAAAAGCGCTCGTGTCAATCCCTAAGTGAAAAAAGTGAAGGCGGATTCTTTTTTTACATCAGTTTTTCTGACTTCCTGTTATAACGGCTGCACACCACCTTGCCTAGACCGGTATTCCGGCATCAGTGCTCTTTTTTTTGTTTTTAGCTGACATCACAAGGGCTGCCGTACTGAGTCCTGCTGCAATAATCGCAAAAATCAACGCAAGCCATGCCAGTTTTAACGCTTTTTCTATCCTGGCAGTGTCAGATGACTTGGCCTCAAGTTCCCCGTTTCCGTTTACATGACCTGCCTTGATCTGCTTGCCGTCTGACAACACCAAAACAAGATTGTCACTTTCATCCATGGTGACGCTTTTAATACCGTAAGTTGATACCGCATCTTTTCCGTCTCGTCCATTCACACCGGGTGCTCCGGTATCACCTTTTTCTCCGGTTGCTCCGGTATCACCTTTGTCGCCTTTTTCTCCGGTAGCTCCGGTGTCACCTTTGTCGCCTTTTTCTCCCGTAGCTCCGGTGTCACCTTTGTCGCCCTTTTCTCCTTTTTTACCGTCTTTTCCGTTTCTGATCAGGAATGAAAAAGTTGTTCCATCGGTATAAGTGATCGTATAGGTATCTACATTGCCAACCGTTGATGTCAGTGAAATATCAGAAATACCTCGTCCATCCTTGCCGGATGCTCCAACAAGGGATGCCAGCCACATTTCCTCGGTGCCGGTATAGCCTTTTTCAACCGCTATTTCATAGGCACTCTTTCCGCTTTCGCCTGTTTCTCCCCTCAATGAATCAAGCCATTCCTCTTCTGATCCGGTAAAGCCGTTCTCAACCGCTATTTCATAGGCACTCTTTCCGCCTTCACCTGTTTCTCCTCTCAATGATTCAAGCCATTCTTCTAAGGTGCCGACGTATCCGCTTTCAACGGCAAGTTCATATGCGCTCTTTCCGTCATCACCCTTTTCACCTATCACATTTGTGATATAACATGGGGCATGATTGGATACGGCTCCTTCAACTTTATCCTCTCCAAACAGAGGTTTCACGACAAAATCATATGCCAAACGTCCGTCAAGTGATTTATGTAAATATTTTGTCACACCTTTGCCTACTTCGCCTACTTTTGTGAGTTCCCCGGTTATCTCTACAACATAAATGCTGAATCCGACATTTTTTTCACGCGTTGTTTCAATTGTATTGGGATCTGTCCATGTAAGGGTTATGTTGTTGTCATCCTTGTTGTATTTTGCCTTAAGGTCGTTGACGGTAAGCCCCGGACTTCTTAAGTTTGAGAGTTTGTACCCGTAAACCGGCACAGTTCTTTCTCCGATATCTTTACCCTTAATGTTCTTATATTTGTATACGATATTCGATTTCCATTTTGCGATTTGCCATGTAAAAGCATACGATCTTATTGTCTGTTCAGAAAAACCTTCCTCCATCAATTCTCCAAGATCCAGATTTTTTACTCGCCCCTGATAACCTGTGGACTTTTCGTTGGTCTTTGATGTACTCTGACCCCACATGTGCTCATAGGCGCCGTATACTCCGGCTTTAAAAAACTTGCTTCCTCCTTTACCCTCAAGTTCAAAATGGACGCCGTGGCCATCTTCATCTCCTGAGGTCACCGAACTTCCCGTCACATATTCACTGGCATTTGATCCGCTGTTATATCCCAGCTCAAAGGCTGTATCGCTCAGTAGCTTCAGGTCTGAAGGGGCCCTTTGCCCTTTGCCGCCGTGATAGTACTCGTAAGGATCTCCCTCATTTCCGATATAAAGATTTCCTTTCAGTTTTTCCATAAGTGTCGGAGATTCCGTGAGCCCTTTGTCTTTGTATCTTTTTTGTATTTCCTTATTATAAGCATCAACAAAAGAATTATAATCCGAAACCGACATCTGCACATACTCCGGCTTGCCGGCATAAATCGAGCCGATTCCGTTTTCGATCCATTTCTCTTTTTCTGTATCCCACACCGAATAGGAATAAATGGTCATCGGCGTTCTGTAAAGAATTACCGAATCATAATTTGTCGCATCAAATTCTGTTGAGTGTTCCGTTCTAAAACTTGTTTCCGTGAAATGTCTCGTCATTCCCGTATAACCAGCCCTGAAACTGACGTCGAAATGATCCGTTCCTCCGCTTGCCGTAATTCCTGCCGAAAAGCTGTTTGTCTCGCTGTCTCCCTCGGAATAATTATAGCTGTCGGTATATCTAAGCGTCGTATCCCCAAAGTCCTTACCGAGTTCTTTATAATATGGTGCCGCCTGTAAAATCGCCTGCACCTGAGGATCTGCGTATAAATAATCTTTTCCCTCATATTTTACCATGAGGCCGTCATCGTTAATGTCGGCCGGACAAATGACAGCGGTATAACCCTGCTTCAGTTTACCGCCGTTTATGGAAGCCAGTCTGTTGGTTTTCCCCTGGAAAGCTTTTCTTGAGGTGGCAAAGTATTTCTCCGCAAGCTGTGTCGTTTTGTTTCTTTTGGACACTCCCACCATGCCTATCGTATAATCTGTTGTATATTTCGAATCCAGATAAGTTCCGGAAGACTTCCACGTTGTTCCGGCAATAAAGACCATCTGCTCGTATCCGCTGTAATTCCCGTCAAGAGGTGCTGCATAGGCACTGCTTATATAAGCGATATCGATTTTATCTCTTTTTTCTCCGGAATGTCCTTCAAAATCAGCAGCATCGAGCTCAGATTCAAAAAACGGTGACGCTGCTTCCTTCACGGCATTGACCGTACCTTGTGACAAATCGTACATTCTCCCGCCGCTAAACACATAGACGTAGTTTGCGGGTCCGTTTACCGCAACAGCAGTGGTTCCCATTGCCGGATAAGTGCGGGTATGACCGTATCCGTCAGTTTTTAATCCCGGCGGCATATCTACGGACTCGCAAACGCCACGCACCAGCGAATCCGTTTCTTTTCCGGAATCACTGTACGAAACCATCATGATCTTTTTTCCGTCCAGTGCCGGACAATCAAGAACATTATCATCAGATAAAAACGAACCGCCGTTTATTCCCGATACGATGATATCCTTATAACCGTTAAGGTTGGTATCGCCAATGCTGATGGTTGGCGAAAGCGGTACATTGATCTTTTCGTTTTCGCCGGATGCCTTTTTGTCGGAAACCACATAGGTCGTCTTTGTTTTATTAGACGCAATCACCGGACCCTGAGCATTTTCACCGTAGGCGACCGCAAGATACGGCTCAATGATCGTTTCACCGGCAGCAAGCGGTTTGGCGTATTCGGAAAACCTTTGCGTGAAAGAAATGACGGCAAGGTCATCTATTCCATCGGCATTAACATCTCCCGCCGCAAGATCACAGCCAAGTCTGAACCGTCCGTCCGCAGATACTTTGCTTCTTAGAGTTTCATATACTTCTCCTGACTGCATGTATGCAGGATGCAAAAGTGTTGCTCCCTCTGCTTCTTTTCCGATCACAGTAGCTCCGGTTCCCGAGGTGACCGAAAATTCCACCAGTTTTATATCATTGCCGTCACAGGATGCAAAGGCTACTACCGTATCATAGCCGTCATTATTAAAGTCTCCCGCAGTGATCGATATAAAGTTTTGTGCCTGATAAGGCAGCGTCACATCCTCGTCATTTGCATCCGTTTCCCGCATCCAGCTCATGTTTCCCATGCTGAAAGGTGTGCTTATCCGATTATTTTTGATGTCAAATACCCAAACCCAAGCCTGTGTCTCACTGCTGTCATCCTTTTTACAGATTCCGATAAAAGCGATATGGTCATTCCTTCCGCTTTTTGTCGGATCAAAGGAAACAGCCTGTATATAACTGCACTGCGAAAGAAACAGATTGTCCTTTCCCAAAAGATCTCCGTATTTGATCGTGGATTTGACCTTCCAGTTTTCACCAAGGACATTTTCCGCATTTGTCCCGTTATGTGTATCGTAAATTGCGGTCTTTGCAGCTGCATTGACAGCTTTAACGCTGTCTGCATACAAATCCTCACCATACAATGCAAAAAGCTCCGATTGCTTGAACAACATGAAAGGCTCTTTATTGGCTGCCCCGTAGGGGTTTTTTTCATCTTCCGCGTCGTAACCTGTCGGTTCGGAAGGATTCATAATGCTTTCGTTACTTGCATCGCCAAAGGCCGACCCGTATGTCTTTCTCGGATGGCTCTCCGATTCTTCTTTGTGACTTTGACCTGCATAAGCACTTACACTAAATGTCGCAAGTGACGAAATACCGAATACTATTGCCATAACAAAAGCTATTATTGAAGCAGCTTTTAATCTCTTTACCTTTTTCATCATACAGCTTTCTCCTTCCATCGATTCAGCCTTGACTGTTTATTTGCAGGCTCTTACTCATTTCCTCTGCTATAAAAAGCCTGACTGCCTTTTTCAAGACTTCTATTTGTGCTTCAAGATAATATTTGTCTTCAAACAATGCGTAGTGCACACAAGCTCTTACATAAATAAAAATAAGCGGCGTAATGGTAGTGTAGGGTATGCCGATCTTAGCTTCCAGCATTTTGGCATATTCTGTATATCTTTGATTGACACCTTCAAAAAACCTTTTACCGTGTTCAAAATACTTGGGATGCGTATAAACCTGATACATCATCCTGTACTTTTTTCCGTGTTTTTTGGCGGTCCACTCCGGTGTCTCATTTAGAAATCTGATGACATCTTCCTGATATTCAGGTGCCAGCATCATGAAATCATCCTCTACCTTTTCCATGCAATAGGCGGTCGACTCTATGATCAGATCGTCTTTGTTTTTAAAATAATGATACAGATTAGACGCCGAGACGCCGCAATGTGCTGCAAGCTCTTTCATTCCGGTTCCGTATAATCCGTTTTCGCAATAGTAATCATAGCACTTTTCCATCAGCTCATTTTTCTTCGCGTTGTGTTCTTCTATATTTCTTTCCTTCATATTTTATAAATTTTGCACCTCCATTGAATGAATGTTCGTTCACCTTTAAGATAACATAATCATTTTCATCTGTAAATGATTTATTTGCTTCCATAAATACCTTCAATGATAGCGAAACGATAGCACGCTTTTGAACTAAAGTTAATAGCTTGCTATTATTTCTGCATGTTATATGATATGTCTGCGATCCCCTGCTTAGCAAGGTCAGAACATTATTATCGCCCTCACCGGACAGACAGGTGCGCAGTATCCGCACGTGAGACAGATTCCGTGATCGACCTGGGCCAGTCCTCTGTCGTTGCGGAATATCGCCTTGTTAGGGCATCTTTCTATGCATCTTCCGCAGCCTTCACAGTCTCCGAGGTCGATGCGTATCTTCTTGCGGCTCACATCAGGCTGGAAATCCGCCGGCAGCTTCCCCTCCGCATATGCGACGAGACTGTCGACTTCTTCTTTTTTCCCCAGGCCTACCATGATCGACGATATGCCCTCGAGTCCTGCGACGTAGTTCAGCGCTTTCATGTAATGACCCGTGAGGTTGCCGCCGCCGAACGCTTTCATCGCGAACAGCCCTTTTCCCGCATCAGCGCACTTCTTTATAGCTGCCGCCATCTCCTCGCTGGTTCCCGGACCGCCGCCCTTCCTGATCCCGAGCCCTGCATAGTTTATCAGAGGGAACACGACGTCACATTCAGGAACATCTGCCATCTTTTCCACTACATCTATATGATGCGTCGAGACTCCGATCGCCTTGAGCACACCCTTTGCCTTATAGTCGATCAGACACTGCCACGCGCCCTTTCGCATCTCCCAGTCGGGATCCTGCCTGACCTCGTGAAGCAGGAATATCTCGATCATATCCGTGTCCAGCTCCCGCAGCGCCTCCTCGATCGCATACTCCATCTTCTCATACGAAAGATCCAGCGACTTCGTGCAGATCACAGGCCTCTCATTCGAACCGGCACTCATATCGATATCCTTCAGCGCCTCGCGCAGATACGGGTACGTCTCGTAGTACTGCGCCGTATCAAAAAAATTGACTCCCTTTGAAATAGCATATTTTATGAGCTCCGCGCCCTCTTCCACCGGCAGATCCAGCTGCGTGTTCCCCACCGTCAGCACACCGAACGAAACCGGAGAAACGTATAGATCCGTATTGCCTAATCTGTTCTTCTTCATTTATAGATGCCTCCTCTTATGATCATCAGCGTTGTCATATGACAGATTTTATCATAGGAGGACGGAGTTTACAATTCACTTGAGCGATGATGTCGATGTGTCCGATGTGTCGAAGTCGCACGAAATAATGCTAACAAATGTCAAATACATGTTTTCAGCTTTTCAGCTGATTTCAGTATTGTATGTTTTAACTCCTAAATCATATCAAAAAGTTATAATAGACTGTCACAAAACACCCCTCTCAGACACATTTTTTATACATTTCGCATTTCGAAAAAAATGCAGCCATAGAAAATATGACTGCGTAATCGATGTATAACTGATTTTTGTCCGGATCTTATTCTATGATCTCATACCCTGCCTGCTTCAAAGCCTCCAGAGCCTTATCATAATTCTCTTTCTTCGTCAGGACATAATCCGTATTGAATGTCGATACTGCAAATATGCCGATTTCATTCTCCGCAAGTATTCCCGCGATCCTCGACAGGATGCCTATCAGTGAAAAATCAAGGATGCCCTGTATCCTGAATGCTTTCCAGCCGTCATCCCTGTCTGTCACATTGACCGGCACATCGCCGGTGATGCACACCAGGGATCGTTCTTCATCGGTCCTGCCTGTGAACACATATTCCCTATCTATGTCGATCTGCGAGTAGTCTGCGACTTTATAGACCGAAAATTCATGATCTATCTTTTTGATTTCCATAATACTACTCCATAATATCCAATCATAAATAAAATTATGATTTCTCCGGTATATGCTGTCAGCGCTCATAATGCATCAATAATGCCGACGATATGATCTGCTTCTGCAACCGTAAGACGAGCATCGCCATTCAGTATCGCCCGGCGCATCATTCCGGCATCGTAGTAGGAAAACACAGGTATATCGTTCTCATTTCCGGATATTCGTACTGAAGTGTTTTCATTAGTAAAATAAACTATCCCTCTGACATATGTAAAGACGCCATTGTCGCGCAGCAGATTTGCCAGCCGGTATATATGCGTTCTTACCTGCTTTACCGGGCTGTAGATTTCTTTTGAATACAGTCTTCCGCCTCTACTGATTTTATCCTGTGTCCAGTAAGTATCCTCATAATCACCTGCAATCACCCCTCCATGGTTCTTGCTTTCAACAATAAACACTCCGCTTTTTCCTACGACTATATTATCTATTTCGCTGATTTTTCCATCATATTCTACTTCGATGTCCTGAAAAATTGTATAGTCATCCGGAAGGAGAGAAAGCTCTTCAGCAGTCACCCGTTCTCCGGAAATCCCTGAACGAAGTATTTGCATATCTTTATGATCATTAGCATGCAGATCTGGTATACAGATATAATATGTAAATGCACACATCACTATAAGAGCAAATACCAGAGATGCAGGTATCAGCAACTTTCCACCTATGTAAAATGCATCAAAGCAGATAACTGCAGCGTATATTGCAGAACATATCAGCAAAGCTGTCATGATGTTTTTTCGCTTTTCTTTCTGATGCCCTTCTCCGCGTCTTTGTATATCTAAATATTCTTTTTCTAACTGGTATCCTTTTTTAATGATCTTTGCCATTTTAACTCCGTTTTTTTTCTATGTTCTTCGTACGCTTTTACTGTTACCTGCCGATAATCATCAACACCACAACACTACTGCAGCGATCAAACCTGCAGGGGTTTATATATGGAACGGATGCTCTACAAGTTACGAACGAAGCCTTCTTTCTAAAAATATTATATATAAATTATTATTAAATTTCAACAGAATCATGGAATATTTTACCATTCTATAGTATAATATATTAAAGTATTATACGTAATTTTACTCATTATAATTGACGCACGTATTATTACGTAGTAAGATATAAGCAAGATAAGAAAGGCGCTTAAATCCTATACCAATGACACCGAAACAGATGGTAAAACTTCTTAAAAAGAACGGCTTTGAAATAGAAACAGGCAGGGCTCAAGTAGCTCTGCCCCTTTACAGGAGGTATATATAATGAAAAACAAGTATTTTTATCCTGCATATTTTCATAAAGCTGAGGAAGGCGGTTTCTGGATCTCATTTCCTGATATCCCAGAGTGTCTTACACAAGGTGATGATATGGCAGAAGCTTACGAAATGGCTATTGATGCACTGGGGCTCGCACTTGAAGATCGCATAAAGGAACATGACGTTCCAGCCCCTACTGAAATAGATAAACTTTCACCTGAAGACAATGCATATGTAGCACTTATCGAATTTGACATGCAGGCGTACAGAAAAAAACACAGCTCCAAAGCTGTCAAGAAAACTCTTTCTATCCCTCAATGGCTTAATGAAGAAGCGATTGCGCAAAACATAAATTTCTCTCAGGTCCTGCAGGACGGTTTAAAGGCAAGGCTTGGTCTGTAAAATAAAACTTGCATAAAAAAAATTGTTGCCCAGTTCTAAGCAATAAAAAAGCCTGCAGCTGTTAAAATTGCAGGCTTTTGAGTATGGAGCGGATGATGGGAATCGAACCCACAACTTTAGCTTGGGAAGCTAAGGTTTTGCCACTAAACTACATCCGCACAGCGTTCCCGATCGCTCTGCCGATCAGGAACGCCATTATTATATCACTTTTCGTCACGAATGTAAAACAGAATTATGCGACACGGATCGCCACATCTTCCGTCACACCGCAGGCCTGCTGCCGGCAGCTCTGTCGTCAGCTACAGCGCAGCGATCACTTCGATCTCGCACAGCGCGCCCTTTGGAAGCGACTTGACAGCAACGCATGATCTCGCCGGTTTCTCCGTGAAATACTCTGCGTACACTTCATTGAAAGCGGCAAAGTCGTCCATGTCAGCGAGGAAGCACATCGTCTTCACGACTTTGTCAGCAGTCGTTCCTGCCGCCTCGAGCACTGCGACGATATTTTTCATCGCCCTGTCTGCCTGCGCCTTGATGTCACCGTCCACGATATTGCCTGTTGCCGGGTCGAGCGGGATCTGTCCCGATGTGTAAAGCATGCCGTTCACTTCGACTGCCTGCGAATATGGACCTACTGCTGCAGGTGCGTTTTCTGTATGTATCTTTCTGATAGCACTCATTTGCAAAACCTCCTCAAACTGTTTTAAACTTATTCGTCAATTTATCATAACTACCGATCACTGCGGTGATCGCGCGTTTCGACTCCATTATTATATCACAATATCACATCTTCCGCTGTAAAACATACGTTGGTGAATGCGATCTTTCTGCTACGTTTTCCTTTACCGATGCACTGGCAGAAGGATCGGATCATAGCCGATGCCCGGATCTGAAGTCCGGACCTCATTGCCAGACACTATTCAGTATTTCATTCAGTCGATGAAACCGCCGCCTATCACGAGGTCTCCTTTGTAAAACACTATCGACTGTCCTGGCGTCGGCGCGCGCTGCGGCTCGCTGAACGAAGCCATTATCCTGCCGTCATCGAGCAGCGTTACCGATGCTTCCGCAGGCTTTGCGGCATAGCGGATCTTAGCTCTGATCCCGTCTCCGAGCCACGCTTTCAGCTCGTCCGGGATCGTCTGACAGACCTGACCGCCGCCGTTTCCTGCCACAGATCCTCCATCTTCTGCGGTGCAGACCATTTCATCTGAAATGCCAGATCCAGCGGCACATGCACTCTCATCTTGATCATCAGACCCGGCAGTGCAGACTCTCCCGGAAGTCTCAGCCTTAGTCACATCCGGACTGCCTTCCTCCAGGCTTCCATCCATCGGCGCCACATCCGTCCTGACACCGAACATCACATTCCCGGAAGAACAGACCTCGGTTTTGAACAGATCGGCATTGTCGCCGAGCACGACCTGATCCTTCACACCGTCTATCGCAGTGACGAAAGCAGGCTTTCCGAGCGCGATGCCCAGACCTTTTCGCTGGCCTATCGTGTAATTCAGGATCCCCTTGTGACGCCCCAGCACATTTCCCTGCGCATCCACGAAATCCCCCTCCGGAGTCTCGTATCCGCGGCGCTTCAGGAAATCCTTGTAATTGTCGTCCGCCTCTATGAAACAGATCTCCTGGCTGTCCTTTGCCTCGGCGTTCTTCATATCGTTTTTCCTCGCGATGTCGCGGATCTTTTCCTTGTCGTCGACATCGTTGAGCGGCAGCAGCAGTCTCGACACGACCTCCTGCCCCAGTCTGTAAAGCATGTACGACTGATCCTTCGCCTCGTTTGCTGCACGTCTTATGAACCACGTGTCCGTAGCTTCATCGTGATATGTGCCGGCATAGTGACCCGTCGCTATGTACTGCGCACCCTCCCGATCCGCAGTCTCCAGCAGCACCCTGAACTTTACACCGGGATTGCAGACGATGCACGGATTAGGCGTCCTGCCGCATGAATACTCGCTGCAGAAATTGCCGATCACCTTTTCGCGGAACTCATCGCTGAGATCCCTGTAGATGAACTTTATACCGAGCTGCTCTGCAGCAGTCTCGGCCTTCGCTCTGCCCTCCTCTGACTTGGCGCTGCCGCCGAACACATCGAAGTACAGACCTGTGACCTCATACCCCTTTTCCTTTAAAATCAAAGCGGCGGCAGTGCTGTCCACACCGCCGCTCAGACCCAGTACCACTTTATTCTTCTTCATCGATGTCATGATGATGATCCTCTTCCTCATTAGGATCGAATCCTTCGAGTCCCTTGTAAGTCTTGCCGTTCTTCATCGCATAATCGTAGATCGCAGCCTTTATAGCATGCTCCGCGAGGACCGAACAGTGCAGCTTTACAGCAGGAAGACCTCCGAGCTCATCGACGATCTTCTGATTCGAGAGCTCCAGCGCCTCTTCGACACTCTTGCCGATTATCATATCTGTCGCCATGCTCGATGACGCGATAGCGCTGCCGCATCCGAACGTCTTGAACTTCGCATCAGTTATGATGTCGTTTTCATCTACATTGATCGACATCTGCATCATGTCTCCGCAGACCGGGCTGCCGTAAGTACCTATACCGTCAGCGTTTTCGATTTCTCCTACATTGTGCGGATTCAGGAAATGATCCATTACTTTATCGTTATACAGTGCCATGTTTCTACCATCCTTCCTGTCCCGTTACCGGGGATAATTCTCTGAGTCGTGCCACGACTTTTACCAGTGTTTCAACAACATAATCTATATCTTCCTTCGTAGTGAAGTCGCCTACCGTGAATCTCACGGTGCCGTTCATCTTAGTTATCGAGATCCCTATCGCCTCGAGCACGTGCGACGGAACGAGCGATTTTGACGAGCATGCCGAGCCGGTCGAAATGCTGATCCCGAATGCATCCAGCATCAGCAGTATCGATTCACCCTCTATATAGTCGAACGACACGTTCAGATTGCCCGGGTGTCTCTTTTCGCGCGAGCCGTTCAGCGTCACGCCTGAGATGTTCGCCTCTATCTGCTCCCAGAAATAGTTCCTGAGCTTCGTGCTGTGCTCGATGTGCTGCTCCAGGTTCGCAGCCGCAAGCTCCGCAGCCTTTCCGAACCCCGCGATGCCCGCCAGATTCTCGGTACCTGCTCTTCGCTTCGTCTCCTGAGCTCCTCCGTGCATGAAGTTCGTTATCCTCACGCCCTTTCTCATGTAAAGCGCGCCTACGCCCTTCGGTCCGTATATTTTGTGTGCCGACATCGAGAGGAAGTCGACTCCCAGATCTTTCACGTCGATAGGCACATTGCCCAGACCCTGTACAGCGTCCGTATGGAAAAGCACGCCGTGCGCCTTTGCAACTGCCGCAAGCTCCTTGATCGGTTCGATAGTGCCGATCTCGTTGTTGACCATCATTATGCTCACGAGGATCGTGTCTTTTCTGATAGCTTTTTCGAGCGCTTCCGGCGATACGAAACCGTCGCCGTCAACGTCGAGATAAGTTATTTCAAATCCCAGCTTTTCGAGATATTCGCACGTGTGCAGTATCGCGTGGTGCTCTATCCTGCTGGTGATTATATGTCTGCCCTTGTTTTTCAGTGCGTTTGCAGTCCCTTCCAGGACCCAGTTGTCCGATTCGGTGCCGCACGAAGTGAAGAAGATCTCCTTGGGCTCAGCATTGATAAGCCCTGCTACCCTTGCTCTCGCTTCATCGAGTCCGGCCTTCGCATCCAGGCCTACTGAATAGAGACTGGACGGGTTGCCGTAACGTTCCGTGAAGAACGGCAGCATCTCCCTGACTACCTCTTCTTTAACAGGTGTTGTTGCCGAATAATCAAGATATACCTGTTTCATGATAAAACTCCTTTATATAAAAATTTATGTACGTTTTTTTCTGGGACTATATTATACCAATTTAATGAAGATTGCAATACGTTTCGGGCATAAAATGAAATTTTTCCTATGAATTTAGTAGGTAATAATCATTCTCCCCGGATTTCAAAGGATATGAGCCTGTAGTCGCCGTTGCTGACATCGACTCCTGCGAGGTATTCGCGCGTGATGTTTTCGACTCCGTCCATGCCGGCTATCGTCCAGTCGATCTTTATGCAAAACGTCATGCGGTCGTAGATCCGGCTCTTTTTCTCGATGCTGACGATGTCCATTTTTCTGATGCGCTCAAGATCTGTATCCTCGTATTCCCTGAGCGCGCTGATGTCTTTTGTGTAAAGTCTTCCCGTTTCGATCTGCCGGAGCTGCTTTTCTCCTTCCTCGTACGTTATCTCCCCGAACAGCACGCTTTCCATCACTGCGCTGCGCTTTTCCAGCAGTTTTTTCACCGTCCTTGCCTCATGTGTACCGGCAGCTCCCGTCAGGGCCAGTCCAATTATGCAGACTGCTGCCGTTATGAGGATCCATTTAATATATCTCTTTTCCATATTCCCCTGCTTTCCCCCTGCTGCGTGCGGGACTTTGCTGCTTTGATGATAAAATAAAAACAGCGAGAAACGTGATGCTTCCCGCTGTCGTAAACAAACTAATTTTGTCCGTTTTTCTCTCTTTCTTTCTGGATCTGGGCATTTTCCTTCTGGATCTTCGCCAGCTCTTCCTCTGACAGGTCCTCTACGAATTTCACTCTGCTTAAGTGACCCTTGAAATGCTCTCTGAACTTCTCTATGTATTCTTTTCTGAGCTGCTCCTGCTCTTTTTTCTCTTCTTCAGTCAGCCCTTCCTCACCTTTTGATTTTTTAGCAAGGTGGTTGATCCTGTCTATTTTCTCTTTTTTCAGCATAGTATCGCCTCCGTATGATTTATACCTTAAATGATATCCAATGCCTGCTATCGTGTCAACAAAATTCCCAAATTAAAGATGACTTTTAACGGTGTCTGTGATAAAATACAAATAATTGGCATGATTTGGGGAGGTTTTATACAAAATGAAAAACTTGGTAATTACAGGCCTTGGGGCTGTGACACCTGTAGGTATCGGTGTCGATGAATACTGGCAGGGGATCGTTGATATGAAATGCGGGATCGAGAAGATCACGAAGTTCAGCGATGAGAATGTCCCTATCACAATAGCCGGCGAGGTCAAGGATTTTGAACCTAAGAACTACATGTCACCTAAACTGGCTAAGGAAACAGGCACTTTCATACAGTACGCCTTTGCTTCTGCAAAGGAAGCGATCGAACAGAGCGGCATAGATATAGACGCCGAATCGGACAGAGTAGGCATCGTGATGGCTACCGCGCTCAACGGCACTTCGGAGATAGCCGACACTGAGCAGGCGTACGTCGAAGGAAAGAAGAAAGTCAGCCCGCGCTTCCTGCCTAAGATACTGGGGAATCTGGGTGCTGCGCAGATCGCGATAGCATACGGCATACACGGACCGAGCTTCACAGTGAGCACCGCATGCTCCTCAGGAGGAGATGCGATATGCATAGCAGCGATGCTCCTCAATTCGGGAGAAGCTGATGTGATGCTGGTAGCCAGCGGCGAAAGCTCGCACTGCCCTATCATAATGTCAACACTCGCACAGGCCAAAGCGCTTTCCAAAAATCCCGATCCGAAAACCGCATGCAGACCGTTCGATGCGGACCGCGACGGATTCGTGATGGGAGAAGGCGGCGGAGCCATCGTGCTTGAAACCGAGGAACACGCAAAAAAAAGAGGTGCAAAGATCATCTGCAGTCTCGCGGGATACGGCAACAACACTGACGCATATCATGTGACGTCGCCGAGACCTGACGGCAGCGGCGCAGTAGCATGCATGACGAGCGCTCTTAAAAAAGCAGGTCTTTCACCTGAGGATATAGACTATATAAACGCTCACGGAACATCTACTCCGGTCGGCGACCCTGTCGAAGTGCTCGCTATCAAGACGCTGTTCGGATGGAGCGATCCTGAAAGCGAGATGCCTGCCGAACTCAAGGTGAAGATCCCGCCTGTCAGCTCGACAAAGGGCAATACGGGTCATCTGATGGGTGCTGGCGGCATCACGGAAGTGATCGCATGCATCAAGGCGATCGAGACAGGCATACTGCCTCCGACTCTGAACTACACGACTCCTGATCCGAAATGCGATCTCGATTTCGTGACTGAGGGCCCTCGAAAGGCAAAGATCGACGTCGCTATGTCTAATGCCCTCGGCTTCGGCGGTCAGAACTCTAGCATCATCGTCAGGAGGTATACTGAAAACAAATAGCCCGGGGATCTGTATGCTTCAGTGATGCATACCGGTTTTCCGGTCATCTTCAGATGCTGGAAAATTCGAGGAGTATCACAGTTCCCCTTTCGGAGCTCTCCATGACTTCTACCTTGCCTCCATGGAGATTAATGATTTCCCAGACCAGGGAAAGCCCCAGTCCTACACCGCCAAGTGAGCGATTTTGCGATTTATCGATGCGGAAGAACGGCTGAAAGATATTATTTCTGAATTCATCAGGAATACCATATCCTGTATCTGAAATATAAATACGAACTTTCCCTGCATGTAAAGAAGTCTCGACTGATACCTTTCCTCCTTTTTTGTTGTATTTGATGGCATTTTCAACCAGATTGAAAAAGACACGATAGATAAGTATGTCGCTGCCCTTTATATCGGCACTTTCACCTGACTGCTCCAGCGTTATGTTTTCTTCTTCTGCCATCGATGAAAGGTCAGCGATCACTTCCTCTATCATAGGTCCGAGACTTATCGTATCGCTGCAGGGGACCGTCTGCAGTTCGCTCATATCCAGCAGTATCCTGACCATGTCTGACAGTCGCTCAGTCTGTTCTCTTATCATCGCTATAGTTTCGGCTGTCTTTTCCGATACGTCCTGGTTTTCCTCGACATAAAGATCCATCTGACTCTGCATAAGCGACAAAGGTGTCCGGAGCTCATGCGCCGCATTGGCGGTGAACTGATGCTGCGCTTCAAAAGCATGCGATATCCTGTCCAGCATATCGTTGAGAGATCTGCTCAGCAATGCGAACTCGGCGACATTATCTTCTTTTATCCGCATATCTGCTATGTTCTCCATACGGATCTCTCCAAGCTGTCCGGAAAACCTCTTCAGAGGTTCGAGGGAACGTCTGCTGACAAAAAAGACAACAAGACCGCTTATGATAATTACTGTTCCTGTGATCAGCCAGTTGTACATGCAGAAATGCGATCTGACCATGGCAAGCTCTTCTGTAAACTGTTCCTCGAACTGTCTGATGTACTCTGATGTATCTGAAACTTTTTCTTCACTGTATCCTGCGGTAAAATCCAGTACATAATCCCCCAGTTCTGTGATCTGCGCCGTTCCGGAGCTGCATATGGCGATTTTCATCGATACGCATGTGATTATGACTATGATCAGACTCATCAGGGTCATACGCCATCTGAGCGATATTTTTTTCATCTCTCGTCTCCTCCGATCTGATAACCTTCACCTATACGATTTCGGATGGGATCGTACCCAAGTTCTCCCTTGAGTTTTTTCCTCAGCGATGACATGTGCACACGTATCGAATTGCTGAAATTATCTACACTGCCGTCCCATACATGCTCGATGAGTTCTTCCTGACTCACAGGTCTGCCCTGGTTGAGCATGAGGTATTCCAGTATTCCCGTCTCCTTGCGTGTGAGACCTATCGCTTTCCCGTCTGCATATGCTGTTCTTCCCTTTGTATCAAAACAGAGTCTGCCGCAGAAAAGACTGACGTCATTCTGTATGAATCTGCGTCTTGTCAGGCTTCTTATACGCGCTTTCATCTCATCCAGATGAAAAGGCTTGACCAGATAGTCACTGGCTCCTGAATCCAGCCCTTCGACCTTGTCGGCGATCTGGCTTCTTGCAGAGATGATCAGGACGCCAGTCTCATTGTCGCAGGAACGCATATGACGAAGGAGTTCCATACCGTCGGTATCCGGAAGATTCAGATCAAGCAGTATCAGATCGTAATCGCCGCTGATCATATATTCAGCAGCAGAGCTGCCGTCGTGGCACATATCGACCTCATATCCCGCCTTGCGCAGGCTTTTCGCTATCCTGTCACAGAAGGCCTTTTCATCCTCTACAATCAAAAGCTTCATAACTGCTCTCCTTCCCTACTGCCTCTTGCCGGTTTTTTATCATTATAGCAAAAAAAATCATAAAAACCAGAAAATTCGTAACGCTGGCCATTTCTTAACAAAGATTTTATACCACTTGTAGTATCATGTACCCCAAAAGAGAGGTGATTTTATGAGAATCGAAAGAAAAACGGCTATTCGCATTCTGATGCTTGCAGCGGGCAGCCTGATGGTGATTTTCGGTATATGGAGGGAAGAGATCGGCTATGTATTCAACAAGGCTGTTAAAATATGTCTGGAGTGTATAGGTATTGGTTAGTAAAAAACGTTCTCTTTCCGGCAGGATCTCATCAGCAAGGATATGGCTGCAGGCCGCAGCGACTTTTTTCTCAAACCCGTTCCTGACGAACATACCGGTCGGAAGGCTCTACACGGGCAGTTTGAAAAAAGTATGTCTGCCCGGTCTGAACTGCTATTCATGTCCTGCTGCATCGGGAGCTTGCCCCATAGGTGCGCTGCAGGCCGTTTCCGGTTCTTCAAGGTTTTCTTTCTCTTTTTACGTGACAGGTTTTCTCGTTTTGATTGGAGTATTTCTGGGGCGTTTCATATGCGGATTCCTGTGCCCTTTCGGCTGGTTTCAGGAACTGCTTCACAAAGTGCCGTCAAGAAAACTTTCCACTGAAAAACTTAAGCCTTTACGTTATTTCAAATATGTGATCCTTCTTGCTGCTGTTTTCCTGCTGCCGGCAGTCATAGCGAACGCGGCAGGACTAGGTGATCCGTATTTCTGTAAATATATATGTCCGCAGGGTGTGCTGGAGGGCGCCGTCCCTCTTGCATTGGCAGACAGCAGCATCAGGGCGGCTCTTGGGAGGCTGTTCACATGGAAGGCGAGCATACTGCTCATGGTGATAATACTGAGCATCATATTTTACCGACCGTTCTGCAAATGGCTGTGTCCGCTCGGAGCATTTTATGCACTGTTCAACAGGATATCGCTGCTTAGTATCAGTGTAGACAGGGATAAATGTGTTTCATGCGGTATATGTGCCGATGTATGCGATATGGATGTCGATGTCACCAAAGCTCCCGATCATAACGAGTGTATACGGTGCGGAGTATGTATCAGGAACTGTCCTGCAGACGCGATATCCTACAGATACAGTCTGAAACCGGGACATGATAATTTACAGGCTCAGACTTCAAAGGGGAATAAATATAAATGTAGTAGTACAAGAACACAAAAAGGAGGTAATACCAATGAAAATCCGAAAATTACTGATCGCGATGATGATACTCATCATGGCTGTATGCATTGCAGCATGCTCAAACGGCGACACATCAGAAGGCTGTAACTGCAGCGATGCATGCATGAAAAACGGCATGTGTACAGAAGACTGTGAATGCCCTGACATGAAAGACGGCATGTGTCCTGAAGACTGTATGTGTATGAAAGAGATGGACGAAGACAAGGACATGATGGATGAAGACAAGGATATGAAAGACAAAGATATGATGGATGAAGACAAGGATATGAATTAAATCTTCTGTTTATGACCTCCATGAAGTAAATGCCGGTCATGTCTCCTGACAGCACGTCTTTTTCCATATATTACGACACAATGTTATTACTGGATTTCGCAAATATAAAGAAAGGAACGATAAATTATGAAAAAAACTCTTCCAACAATATTGCTCCTGTCGCTCATACTTATACTGACCTCTTGCAGCACCTGCTCAAAAGACAAGGCATGTTGCGGCGGCAGTGCCAGCAGTGGCAATGCCGGCTCTGACATGCAGAGTTTTCCGGCATTTACCGGCAGTGATCTTGACGGAGGTTCTGTAAGCAGCGATATCTTTGCGGAGAATTCAGTCACTGTCGTTAATTTCTGGTTCAGCAGCTGTGCTCCATGTGTCGGAGAACTGCCTGAGCTGAACGCTCTCAATGAGGAGCTCATGGAAAAAGGCGGTGCTGTCATAGGTATCAATACTGATACTCTTGGCGGCAGCAGTGACAGTATCAGCGAAGCAAAGAAGATTCTTGAAAAGCAGGGAGCACTTTACAGAAACCTGTATTTTGATGATGCTTCGAAGGATGCTATAGATTTCGCCAACAGTATCACCGCTTTCCCGACTACATATCTGGTAGACCGCAGTGGCAATATCATCGGCGAACCACTGAGAGGCAGTATAGATAACGAAGCATCTATGAAGATGCTGAAAGAGCAGATCGACAAGATCATAAAGGATGATATGAAAGCCCGGGATCAAGACAGCTAAACAGTCTCCCTCGTGATCCTGAGACTGCTGAGACTGCATGATTTATAAAAACACATGGGAGGAAATTACCATGAAAAAAAGCCTGATGACAGCCTTTCTTCTTTCTCTGCTGCTTGTCTGCGGCTGCTCTGCTGCTGACGAAAACAGCAGCAGAGAAAAAGATACGGCAAATATTGAGAAAATGGATTTTTCGAATGAACCCGAAAATGTAATATACCTTGCCGGTGGCTGTTTCTGGGGTATAGAAAAACTGATGCAGTCCATTCCGGGCGTGACCGATACCGAAAGCGGCTATGCTAACGGAACAGGTATATCCGATGCTGAATACAGCATAATATCTAAAGGCAAAACAGGATTTAAAGAAACAGTGCGTGTAGAATACGATCCCGAAAAAGTGAGTCTCGACGCACTGCTTCTGGCATATTTTTATGTGATCGATCCTACAGTCTCCAACAGGCAGGGCAACGATAAAGGAACACAGTATCAGACCGGCATTTATTATACCAACGATAAAGCAGAGGAAACCGTCAAACGTATCGCTGCTGTCGAAAAAAGCAGGCATGATGTGTTCGCTGTTGAAATCGGACCTCTTTTAAATTATTATCCTGCAGAAGAATATCACCAGGATTATCTTGAAAAGAATCCCGACGGGTACTGTCATATCCCCCGTAAAGAAATCGAATTGTTCTCAAAACTGACTATAGATCCCGGCGATTACATCAAACCTGCGACTGAAACTATCCGTGACAGGCTCACTGATGAGCAATACCGCATAACTCAGGAAAACGGTACAGAAGAACCTTTTAAAAATAAATTCTGGGATCAGTTTGAAAAAGGTATCTATGTAGATATCGTTACAGGAGAACCGCTTTTTTCATCTACAGACAAATTTGAAAGCGGATGTGGATGGCCGGCCTTTTCAAAGCCTATCGAAGACCCTGTCGTAGTGACAAAAGAAGATCGGAGTCATGGGATGCAGCGTACTGAAGTGCGCAGCAGAAGCGGCAACTCGCATCTCGGACATGTTTTCACCAATGACCCCGAATCGCCAAACGGAGTGCGGTACTGCATCAACAGTGCGTCTCTTCGCTTTGTTCCTTATGCAAAGATGGAAGCTGAAGGTTACGGGTATCTTCTGTATCTTTTTGAGTAAATGACAGATGATCCGTCTGTTATCCGACATGAAAAACGTCAAAAAAAAAAACAGAGAGCCTTCCGATCGGAAAACCGACGTATCATAGAAACGTCATCTCCGATCGGAGGGCTCTTTCAGTAAAAATCCCTGCATCTTATATTTATTTGTATCCTCAGCGTCCGAATCTGACGATCATCTTCGTTCCGATCCCGTCTGCGCTTTCCACTTCTATCGTGCCGCCCATCTGTGCGACGGCATGTTTGACGATCGAAAGTCCGAGACCTGTGCCGTCCACCTGCTGGTTGTGGCTCTCATCTACACGGAAGAATCTTTCGAAGATCCTGTCTCTGCACTCGAACGGTATGCCGATGCCGGTGTCTTCGACCGAAAGCTCCGCACCCTCGTGCAGATCTGCCACCTTTACGATGACTGAACCGTTCTCGCGATTGTACTTGATCGCATTGTCGCACAGGTTGTAGATGATCTCGCTGCAGAGCGACGGGATACCGTGTATCTTCGCATGACTGCCTTCCAGATACATGCTCACGCCCTTTTCCTCGGCCTTCATAGAAAGTCTTTCTATCACGTCTTTTGCGCTTTCCATGAGATCGACCTCCGAAAACTCCTCGGGAAAAGAATTTTCGTCCAGCCTGGAGAGCTTGATGATATCGTCGATCAGCGTGATCATGCGGCCGGATTCATCTCTTATCGTCCTGCCGAAATCCTTCACATCATGCTGCTTGACGATGCCCTCTGCCATCATGTCGGAAACTCCGTATATCGTCGTCAGCGGCGTTTTCAGCTCATGCGAAACGTTCGACGTGAATTCTCTGCGCAGCTTTTCGCGATGTTCCTTTTCCGTAACGTCCATGATTATGATGACCGCTCCGACGACTTTGCCGCTTTCCGTTACAGGATTGGCTATGATGTTGTAGTATCTGTTCTTGAGCTCGAGCAGCTGCTGGCTGTGTCTGCCTGAAAGCGCCTCTTCTGCGGCTGTCCTGAATCCGGTGCTCCTGTTGAGCTCGAATGCCGAATGCGGCTCTTCCGTGTCCGTGTCTCCGAGAAGTCTTACAGCCGCGGTATTGTACGAAAGGATCTCCATCTTGGTGTCGATCAGCAGGAACCCTTCGCTCATGTTCTCCGTTATCGCCATGAATTCCTTCTGTCTTCGCTTCATCGCCTCGAGCTGCATGTCGATGCGCCTGTTCTGCTCTCTGATCTTGGTCACGAGCGGCGCCAGCTCCGGATAAGGCTCTTCCGCCTCCGGATCTTCGGGATCAAGCGCATTGACGGGAGCTGTTATCCACGATGCTACCTTCCTCGATACGATATAAGCGAGGATTATCACTGCTATGAGTATCAGTATGAACGGAGCGAGCATACCTCTGAGCATCATGCTCACCATGCTCTGCTGCTGTGCGATCCTCACGACGTCACCGTTATCCAGCAGCTTTGCATAATATATCGTCCTGGTCGAAAGCGTGTCCGAATATCTTACCGCAAAGGCCTCGCCGTTTTTCTCAGCCTCGGCGATCTCCTCTCTGCTTCCGTGGTTATCCATGTCTGCAGCATCCTTGTATGAATCGAAGAGCACACTGCCGTCCTGCGCGATCAGCGTGATCCTGTTCTTTACATTCTTTATATCGTAAAGTCCGGAAACGTCGTTTTCTGCGATCTGCGCAACGAAATTTCCTTCTTCCTTCAGCTCATCCTCTATGATCTTTCCGAAATATCCGTGCAGCACGTATGATACGCACAAAACGCAGATGAGCAGCACTGCAGCCGATACGGCAAGGATGCTCCTGAATATCTTCTTACTCATCACTTCCTCCTATCTTGTATCCCAGGCCGCGCACCGTCCTGATCAGGCTGCCGGCCTCGCCCAGCTTGGAACGGAGAGTCCTGATATGTACGTCGACAGTGCGGTTTTCCCCGTCGAACTCGTATCCCCATATCTTTGAAAGGATCTCATCTCTCGTCAGCACTATCCCCTCGTTTCTGAAAAGCAGGCAGAGAAGCTCGAATTCCTTGAAGGTCAGCGTGACGTCCTTTCCGTCCACCTTTACTATATGCTTCGACGGACAGAGATAAAGTGCGCCTTTCCTGTACTCCACGGGATCGTTGTTCATACCGCTTCTCCTGAGCAGCGCCTTGATGCGCGAGATCAGCTCCATCGTGCCGAACGGCTTTGCGACATAATCGTCTGCGCCGCTGTCGAGACCCACCACTTTATCGTACTCCGTGCCTTTGGCAGTCAGCATTATCACCGGCATCTCCTTTGTCGAACTGTCTGATCTTATCTTTTTCAGTATGGAAATGCCGTCCTCGCCGGGGAGCATGATGTCGAGGAGCAGAAGATCGGGTTTCTTTTTCTTCATCGCATCCCAGAATTTTTCCGGGTGATCGAAGCCTTCCGCATCGAGTCCTGTATTCTTGAGCGCATAGATCACGAAATTCCTTATGTTGTTGTCATCTTCAAGAAAATATATCATATCGTTTCCTTTTCCTGCTGTTCACTGACATGCTTTCCGGTCACGGAGAATATCACCCATTCTGCGATGTTGACGGCATGGTCGCTTATCCTTTCCAGATATTTGGCGATCATCAGTATATCAAACATATATTCGCCGTGCGAGCGGTCGGCAGTGACAGCATCTATCAGATCGTTTTTGACGCGGATGAAGAGGTCATCCACCTTGTCATCACTGATTATAACATTTTTCGCGATGCCGATGTCTTTTTTTACGAATGAATCGATACTTTCCGTCACCATCTGTATCGCGGTCTGTGCCATGGCGCTTATGTGATCCTGGCAGAACCCTCCGGCCCCGTCATCTATCGTCTTCGTTATCTCGGCTATATCGTAAGCCTGATCTCCGATCCTTTCCATGTCTGAGATCATCTTGAGCGCTGAGGATATCGTCCTCAGATCCTTTGCCACCGGCTGCTGCTGCAGTATCAGCTTGAGGCACGCGGTTTCGATCTCGCGCTCTCTTTCGTCGATCACCTCATCCGTGCTGAATGTCTTTTCTCTCATCTCGTCGCTGCCGGTCTCAAGTGCCTTCACCGCATATGTTATCGCCTCTTCGCAAAGCGCGCCCATGTCTATGAGCATCACGTTGAGCTTTTCCAGCTGTTCATCGAATTTAACACGCATCAGCCAAACCTCCCTGTTATGTAATCTTCTGTACGTTTGTCTTCCGGCATGGAAAACAGTTTATCTGTATCGTTGAACTCCACCATGTCTCCCAGCAGGAAAAACGCGGTCTTGTCGGATATCCTGGCCGCCTGCTGCATGTTGTGAGTCACCATGATTATCGTGTATTTCTCCTTGAGCTCGACTGCCAGATCCTCTATCTTCGAAGTCGATATCGGGTCGAGTGCAGATGTCGGCTCATCCATCAGTATCACCTCAGGCTCGACCGCCAGAGCTCTCGCTATGCAGAGTCTCTGCTGCTGTCCGCCGGAAAGTCCCAGCGCGCTTTTGTTCAGCCTGTCTTTCACTTCGTCCCAGATAGCCACGTCCTTCAGGGATTTCTCGACGATCTCGTTCAGTCTGGATTTTGAATGAATACCGTGAGTCCTCGGACCATATGCTATATTATCGAATATGCTCATAGGGAAAGGATTCGGCTTCTGGAAAACCATGCCGACTCTCTTTCGCAGCTTGTTAACGTCTATCTTTCCGTAGATGTCTTCGCCGTCGAGCTGCACGGAGCCCGTTATCCTGCATCCCTCAACGAGGTCGTTCATGCGGTTCAGCGTCTTAAGAAGCGTCGACTTGCCGCATCCGGACGGCCCTATAAATGCTGTGATTTCTTTTTCCTGTATGTTAAGGTTTATGTTCTTCAGAGCTTTGAAATCACCGTAAAAAAGCTCCAGATCCTTTATCGTGTATTTATCCATATCGCTACCTCGTCGCGAGTTTCTTTGCTATAAAGCCCGAAACCGCATTGATGATTATTACTAAAAGCAGCAGCACTACTGCTGTCGCGTATGCTTCATTCGTGTAAAGACCTTCGGACAGGAGTGCGTACATATGCACTGAAAGCGTTCTCGCCGAGTCGAAAAGGCTTCCCGGCACCTGTGCTACAGTTCCCGCTGTAAAGATCAGCGCTGCACTTTCTCCTACTATCCTTCCTATCGCCAGGATCACTCCTGCCAGTATCCCGGGCACTGCACTCGGCAGTATTATCCTGAACACCGTCCTGAGCTTTCCTGCTCCCAGTCCGAAGCTGCCTTCTCTGTAGGAGTCGGGAACTGAGATCAGAGCCTCTTCCGTCGTCCTTATTATCAGCGGCAGTATCATTATCGCCAGTGTCACCGCTCCTGCGAGAAGCGAATAGCTCCAGCCCAGAGTTATAACGAACAGTATATATCCGAACAGACCGTAGACGATCGACGGTATACCCTGCAGAGTCTCAGTCGTCACCCTGATGACTTTCACGAGACGGCTGCCGCGCTTTGCATATTCCACAAGATATATCGCCGAGAAGATACCTGTCGGCACTGCCATCAGCAGCGACAGGAAAGTTATGTACACCGTGCTTATTATTGCCGGCATCATCGACATGTTGTCAGTGTTGTATTCCCATGCGAACAGTTCCGGTTTGAGATGTACGACACCGTTTACGAGTATGTATATTATCAGCGAGAACAGTATCCCTGTAGTGATCACTGCTGACAGTATCACCAGTATCCGCATTATCAGAGAACCCGGCCTGTTTTTATATGTCAGCCAGAACTGCTGCATCGAGCTGTTTCTGCTTCTTCTCATCAGTCAGCCCTCCTTTTCAGTGCCATAAATGAAAGATTTATTATCAGTATGAAAACGAACAGCACTACTGCTGTAGCGATCAGGGCTTCTCTGTGCAGGCCCGACGCGTATCCCATCTCGAGCACTATGTTCGCTGTGAGAGTCCTGACTCCTTCCGTGATGCCTCGCGGCATTATCGCCTGGTTGCCGCAGACCATAACTACCGCCATCGTTTCTCCGATAGCTCTTCCGATGCCGAGGATGATACCTGCCATGATACCCATCTTCGCAGCCGGAAGGACTGCGCGGAACACGCTTCTTTCCTTTGTCGCACCCAGAGCCAGGGAGCCTTCATAATACTGTTCAGGCACCGCTCTTATGTTGGACTCCGCTACGCTTATTATGGTAGGCAGTATCATGATCCCGAGAAGGACTGATGCTGTCAGCAGCGATTTGCCGCTCCCTCCGAACATGTTCTGCACCATCGGCACTATGACCATCAGCCCGAAGAATCCGTAAACTATCGATGGTATCCCTGCCAGCAGGTCGACTGCCGGTTTTAGTATCCTGTAAAGCCCTGCAGGACAGTACCTCGCCATGAACACAGCGCAGAGAAGACCGATCGGTACTCCTACGACAACTGCTCCCGCAGTCACGTATATGCTGCCCACTATCATCGGGAAGACTCCGTAAAGTCCCTGATTCGGTTTCCATGAACCGCCAAGAAGGAAATCGGATACTCCGATTTCCCTGATGGCTGGTACACCGCTTGCGAACAGGAATACACATATGAGGATCACTGCCAGTATAGAAACACATGCTGCTGTCAGGAAGACTATCTTCATGATCTTTTCACTGTATTTTCGCATTTTCTGTACCTGTTATTCTTTCTTATCTTACTTATCTATCTTATTTAACGTCAGCCCAGTTTGTGATTTCTCCTGTGAATATCTTTACGATCTGGTCTGTTGTGAGATCTTCGACTGAATTGTTAGTGTTTACGATAACTGCTATTCCGTCAAGTGCGATCTCCTGGCTTGTGAGACCCTGGGAAGCTTCGTCATCTGCGAGTGCTCTTGATGCCATGCCTATGTCACATACACCTTCGATAGTACTCTGGATGCCTGCGCCTGAACCAGTCTGCTGGATCTCGATCGTTACGCCGCTGTTGAGCTCCTTGTACTTGTCAGCGAGAACTTCCATTACCGGTGAAACTGATGTCGATCCTGCGAGAGTGATCGTTCCTGTGAGTCCGGAAGCCTTGTAGTCGCCTGCGTTTTCATTTGCTGCTATGTAGCCTTCCTCTTCGATGATCTTCTGACCGTCTTTACTCATGATGAAGTTTATGAAATCCTGCGGGAGTTCTGCTACTTCACCTTTTGTAACGATATTGAAAGGTCTCTGAAGTTTGTAGTCGCCGCTCTTCACTGTGTCGACGCTCGCTTCTGTTCCGTCCACCTTTACTGCCTTTACCGAATCATCGAGCGATCCCAGTGAAATGTATCCGATCGCTGCATCGTTTCCTGCAACCGACTGAGTAACAACTGATGTGCTGTTTGAGATCTCAGCGGTATCAACTGTTCTGTCAACGTCATCCTTGAGGACTCCTGTCAGTTCTGTAAAGGCATCTCTCGTTCCTGAACCTTCTTCTCTGGAAATAACAGTAATGTCCTTATCTCCTGTATCGCTGCCGCCGCCTCCGCAGCTTGCCAGTGAGAATACCATCACTGCCGCCAGACTTAACGTAAGAATTTTTGCTAATCTGCTCTTTTTCATCTTTTTACATCTCCTTCGTCTTTTTGATCTGTTTTTTCTTTTTTCTTTTTCTCTTTTGTATGTTTCGTATTATAGGTAGCGAATGTTAAATGCAAAATCTCATATACGTTAAATCTATGTAAAACGTTTTGAATTTATCATAAGGACAAATTTAAAAATATGATCCAGTAACGTCTGCGGTGAATGCGTCACGATCAAAACGACCATAATCTGTGTATAAATCCAGTCACAATCAGGGAAATTACACAAATCAAATTTTAGATGTGCATATAAACGCTCTCGAAAAAAATCCTACACAAGGTTTTTACATATATTGTTAATTCGATGCCAAAAATCACTGTAAACCATGGTTTTTTGGCAGTTGCCACAAAATCCTTGTGTAAATAAAACTTTTTCGATCCGAATCATGCACAAAAAAATGACTTGATGTGTATTTGTTTTCTGTGATCACGATAATCTGCACATCATGTGCCCGTGTGCAGTCTTTCCACTCCAAAAAAACAAAAAAAGACGAGCCTCCCGTGTATGTCGGAAAGCCCGCTCTGATGAGATCCCGTGATCTCGTATATCATTCTTTGATCCATCACGCCCGCTGGACTTATCAGGTCGCTGTCATGGCCGCGACTGCGCTGATGCCCGGTGCTTCTCTGTGGCGCAGATCTGCACCGTGCCCTATTTCTCCGGCTCGTATTCAAACGTAGGCATCGGCTGCAGCTTGAACAGATTCATCTTGTGCATGCGGTCGATCTTCGCCTTCGTTTCCGCATCCTCGCATACGCCTTCTCTGATATATCTGTCGAGTACAGCGTATGTAAAGCCCAGGTTGTCTTCATCCGTCAGTCCGCAGAGCCCGTCGATAGGCACCTTGTCCACGAACATGTCAGGCAGCCCTGCCGCTCTTCCTATAGCCTTGACTTCCTGTACCGTGAAGTGCGAAAGCGGACTGAAGTCGCCGGCTCCGTCGCCGTATCTGGTGTTGTATCCCACCCAGTCCTCGGAAAGATTGCACGTGTTCGCAACTCTGCCGTTCACGCTCTGCGATACCGCGTAAAGCGCAGCCATACGGATCCTCGGAGGCAGGTTCACCTTCGCCTGGCCTTCAAAGCTGTCAAAATGCTTCATCAGCTCTCCCACCATGCCTTCATACGCATCCTTTATATTTACCACGATACCCTCGATGCCGAGATGCTCGACGAGCTTGTGTGAAACATCTATATCGAACTGCTCTCCGTTAGGCATCATCACGCCCAGGACTCTGTCTTTACCGAGAGCCTCCACACACAGCGCCGCCACTACCGAACTGTCCTTGCCGCCCGAAAGACCTATGACAGCCTTGCAGCCCTGGCCGTTTTCCTCGAACCAGTCTCTTATCCACTTGACGATATCGTTCTTTGATTTTTCTGCATTAAACATAAGTATCACCTCTTATCTATCTGTATTTTCCGCCCGATACCAGACCGGCGGAAAGTTTAATGACATGAAAACATTATTGTTAGTATCATATCAGCATTTTCATTTTTATGCAAGTTATTGCAGTCATCCGGATCAGGTGGTATTATATAGTTTAGAAAATTGTGAAAATACTGCGCGCAAACAGCACATGATATCTTTTATGACTTTTGTGTTTTATGCAAAGCGCAGGCTTTCTCTCGAAATACATTTACATTTATGGAGTGTGGAACATGAAAACAACAGAAGGCACAGCCGCTAACGGCTTTACAGGAAAAATCGATATCCCGCAGCTTTACAGACTGAAAAACAGGGACAGAGAAAAGCTCGTACTCACCTACCTCGACGCATTCGACCGGTACCCGAAGCTGCTCAATGTATTTCCGGACAAAAGAAAAAGGCTCCTCGCACTGGAAGCCACTCTCAGATATTACACGGCGTACGACATGATGTACGGTGCCGGATTCAGCCTTGACGAAAACGTCCATGAAGCGGTGATGCTCGTCCATTCCGACAGGATGAAATATACATTTCTCAAGCATCTCGCCGCCGGAAGCTACAGCAGAGAGTACCGCAATGTGATGAACAGGCTCTCCGCAGAAGACAGAAAGCTGCGCCTCGAGCTTTTCGAGGAGCTCGATCTGCTGGAAAGCCGGCTCGATACGATCCCCAGACCTCACATATATGCCGATTTTCTCGGCGTCGAGAAAAAATATCAGCATCAGGGTCGCGGCCGAAAACTCATGACTCAGGTCTGCCGGTACGCAGATGAAGTCGGGCTTCCTGTCATGCTGTTCACCAATACGGCAGACGATGTGAAATTCTATCAGAGCCTCGGTTTCGATGTGATCGGCGAGACATCATCCGAAAAATTCGGTTTCGTCAATACATACATGCTGTACACCAACCGCTAGACACGCAGGATCACAGCGCCCGTCTTATCGCTTTGACGACCGCCCTCGCGTTGATCAGATAAGCTTCGATGGGCTGCTCCTGCTCCTTTGCGGGATTCCAGTATTTCTTCATATACTCGTCGACCATCTCGTCCTCGCTCAGCCCGCCGTTTTCCATACGGCGCACGAATGCGAGCTTTTCATGGCACGCCTCCTCGAACATCTTCCAGTACGTCTCGTTGAAGTCCTTCGGAAGCATGCCGAAATGAGGCAGGCACAGGTATTCCGCGCCGCATGCCCTGCATTTTTTCATTGAAACGATCGCGTCATCGTAGCTTTTAAGTATCGGTGTATGTACGTATTCCGAGGTCTCCATCAGCCCGGTGCTTTCGCTCGTGAAAAGGATCCGGTACGGCTCGAGGTAGTAGCTCATGGAGCAGTCGGTGTGCCCTTTCGTCTCTATCGCTGCCACTGTCTCTTTCCCCAGCGATACCGTATCTCCGTCGGCCAGAACTCTGTCTGCCGCAAGTCCGTCGACGATTATCTCTTCGGTATTGCCCGGATCGTAAAGATCCCGCGCCGTCGTCCCAAGTTCTTTCATGAGCTTTCTCGCATTCGGTCTTTTGAGGATCTCGCTGCAGTGCCTGCTCGCATACACCACGGCATCCGGAAACGCGGCCTTTACATAAGGAAGCGCACCAATGTGATCGTAGTGCGAATGGCTGAGGAACACGATGTCCAGCGTACTGCGCCCGCGGTTCTGAAGCGCGCTTTTCAGGTTTTCGACCATCCTGCTGCCGCAGTACGCCATGCCGCAGTCGAGAAGCGCGGTCTTTTCACTGCCGTTTATCAGCAGCGCCTCGCCGCCGTTGCCCGCCGTCACGCGCTGTATGTCCGCAGGAAAATCGAATCTGTCGAAATCATCCCCGAACACATTGAATATCTTGTCGTCTATTATGATGTTCTTCTGATCTCTTGCTTTGTCTGTCATGATAGAAGCTCCCTACATGTAGTCGTCCGAATAGTCGCCGGGCTCGCCGTCCTCCGGTGAAAACACGATGGTCCCGTCGTTTTCATCCTCTGCCTGTGCGAGATCCGAAAACGGCACCGTATAGCTGTCGAGCTCATAATCCAGCGCATTTTCAAAATCATAGCTGTACTTTTCGCCGCCCAGTTTTTCCACGCGCGACGCTGTGATCGCATCTCTGACGCTGTGGTAAAGAGGCGCGCCTCCGCCGTCAGGGGTCAGCTCGACTTCGGAGTCCTGGGAGTACCAGTTCCTGAACTTGTGGAATTCATCTGTAAATCTTCGCAGGTCGCTGTCATCCTCGGCTCCTGCTATGAGTCCCGTGAGGCTGAGCTTTATCTGATGCAGCAGTGAAAAGATCTCTCCTGAATTGTCCGGAAGTCCGTCAAGTATATCCTCAAAATAATCGTTGAGGAGCTCTTCTATCATAGTCTTGTCAGCTTCCTCAAAAAGCCTGTACATAGCTTCCATCTCGATGTATTCCTCGCTCTCGATCATGTCTGCCATCGCTTCAAAGTATTCAAGTTCGCTCCCGTCCTCGAGATCGAGGTATTCTATAAGTTCTTCGTAATTCATATAAATCGCTCTCCGTTTTCCAAATCAAAATTAAGGAATTTCACCTTCCTGCCTTCGCTTTCCCCCTCGAAAATATGGTCGATCATGTTGATGAAGTTTTCCGAAAGGTCGCTGGCGTAGAACACATTTTCAAAGGATGAATCCTTCGCAAGCATGTCTCTCTCTCCAAGTATTTTTGCTATTGTATCGACGATTATACTGGAAGGATTTATTATATCCAGCTGCGGATATATCCGTTCTATGTTCCTGCTGATCAGAGGATAGTGCGTGCATCCCAGTACCACCGTGTCGAGTCTGTTGCCGTACACGAAATCATCCATGTAATATTTTATGGTCAGATCCATGATGTCGTTTTCGATTATCCCTTCTTCTATCAGAGGCACGAATGCCGGGCACGATGTCTCGAAAATATTTATGCTGTCGTTATATCTGCTGATACACTCCTCGTAGGCTCTGCTGGCGATCGTGACCTTCGTTCCTATTATGCCCACCCGGCTGTCCGCATTGCCGTGTTCTGCGATGCTCTTCGCAGCAGGGTCGATTATGCCGAGTATCGGGATCTGAGGAAATTTTCGTCTCAGATCCTCAAGACATGTGGAGCTTACCGTGTTGCAGGCGATGACTATCATCTTCACATTGCTTTTTACGAGGAAATCTGCGATTTCCATAGAGAAATTCTTTATAGTCGAGATCGCTTTCGATCCGTATGGAGTCCTTGCAGTATCCCCGAAGTAAATCATTTTTTCATCAGGCAGCTTTTTCATGAGGTGCGGTATGCATGTCAGTCCTCCGAGCCCCGAATCAAAAAAACCTATGGGTCTGTTATCCATTGAAGTATATCTCCTCTCGTTTACTGCATACTATCTATTGCGATAATATATGTATCTAAACATTTATTAAATGTCGATAATGCTGAGTTTGCATGTTATAATAGTTTCATTGATTTATATCGGCTTCGCCGCAAGGTGGAAACTATTGAAGCAGACTGCGACAAGCTTGTCTGCTATAATAATTCCATTGCTTCATATCGGCTTTGCCGTAAAATCAAATTTATTGGAACATGCCGGGACATGCTGATGTCCATATCAGCTTATTATATAATATTACTTTTACAAAGTAAATTGCAACGGAGGTAAAAAAATGAATTCGAATGAACTGAAGACCAGAGATCAGATAGATAAAAAGTACAAGTGGAACATCGAAGCGATGATCTCAGATGACTCTGCTGTCGACGGCGATCTCGACAGGATCGCGGAACGTGCCGAAGAATACAACAGGACTTACAGCGGAAAGCTTGCGGAAAGCGCTGCAGGTCTCCTGAAAGCACACAAGGACCGCGATGCTATATGGATGGATCTCGAAAGGATATTCGTATACGCGCGCATGCGCCGCGATGAAAACAACGCAGACAGCAAATACCAGGCTATGACCAGCCGATGCGGCGCCGTTATCGCAAAAGTTTCCGCAGCGATGGCATTTTTCACACCGGAACTGCTCGCTTCACCTGAAGAAACTATCCTCGGCTATATAGACCAGGAACCGGGATTAAAAGAATACGAATTCGCCATCAGAGACACGCTCCGTCAGAAAGCGCACGTGCTTTCCGAAGCAGAGGAAAACATCCTCGCACAGATGAGCGAAGTCACAGGTGCGACAAACGACATATTCACCATGCTCAACAATGCCGACATCAAATTCGGCACAGTGACCGGCGAAGACGGCCAGCCTGTCGAAGTCACTCACGGCAGCTACATCAAACTCATGGAAAGCCATGACAGAGATGTGAGAAAAGCGGCATACAACGCTATGTACGACTCTTATAAAGAACTCATAAACACTATCGCATCATGCTATAACTACAACACCAAGACCGATGTGGTCGGCTCCAGGATCAGAAAATACGAGTCAGCCAGAGCTGCTGCACTTTCCGGAGACAATATACCCGGCGAAGTATACGACAACCTCGTTGCAGTAGTCAACGAATACCTGCCTGTGCTCCACAGATACGTGGCACTCCGCAAGAAAATGCTCGGTCTTGACAAAATGTACATGTACGACATGTACGTGCCGCTCATCGAGCTCCCTAAAAACGACATTCCTTATGAAAAAGCACTCGACATGATGCGAACAGCCCTCGCCCCTCTCGGCAGCGAGTACATTTCCAAGATGAACGAAGGTATCTCGCAGGGCTGGATAGACGTGTACGAAAACAGAGGAAAGACGAGCGGAGCATACAGCTTCGGCAGCTATGACAGCTACCCTTACATCCTCCTGAACTATACTGACACGCTCAAGGATGTATTCACGATAATCCACGAAATGGGTCACTCGATGCATTCGCGCTACACCAGAGACAACCAGCCGTACATCTACGGAAGCCACTCCATATTCACCGCAGAAGTGGCGTCGACGGTCAACGAATCGCTGCTGATGAAGCATCTGCTCAACAATGAGACCGACACAGAGATGCGAAAATATCTGCTCAATCTCTATCTCGAGGAATTCAGGACCACGCTGTTCAGACAGACGATGTTCGCAGAATTCGAGGATATGACTCACAAGGCGATCGAAGATGGACAGGTGCTGACGGCAGAAGGCATGTGCGAACAGTATGAAGCGCTCAATGCCAGGTACTACGGCGATGCAGTAGAAAAAGACGACACCATAAAATATGAATGGGCCCGCATACCGCACTTTTACAATGCATTCTACGTTTATAAATACGCTACCGGATATTCCGCAGCGACGGCTATCTCTAACAGGATCCTGACCGAAGGAGAGCCTGCGAGAGACGCATACATCGAATTTCTGAAGACAGGCGAGTCAGACTACCCTATCGAGCTTTTAAAGATCGCAGGCGTCGATATGAGCAGTCCTGAGCCTGTAAGAAAAGCTATGCAGACCTTTGAAAGCCTGCTGGACGAATTCGAAAAACTGATATAGAACTTATTGGGTCCATTGAAGGATCCCGGATCGTACTAACATGGACTTAAGATAAAATGCCGGGAAGGATCAGCTTTATGAAGAAAAAACACATCAACATTTTTACAAACGGGACAGATTTGTCACTGGAAACACAGACGATCCTCACAAAAAAACTCGTTGACAGAGGATATACGGTGACGGAAGAGTATTCAGGCGACAAAACAGAACTGATAATCTGCATAGGCGGCGACGGCGCACTGCTCAAAGCGGTGCACTCCTGCAGCTTCCCTGAGTGCCCCATCATAGGTATAAATACCGGGCACCTCGGATTTTTCCAGGAAATATCGCTCGACAGCATCGACCGGTTCATTTCAGACTACGAAGACAGGCAGTACTCCATACAGGAGCTGAGCACCGTAAAGGCCGTAGTCACAAAAAATGACGGCTCGGAGCACACGCATATCGGCCTCAACGAGATCGTTATAAGGGGCAGACAGTCGTACTCCGTGCATCTCGATATTTCCATCGGCGGCAAGCCTATCGAGCGCTTCAGCGGAGACGGCATACTGATCGCAACGTCGGCCGGGAGCACAGCATACAACTACTCGCTCGGAGGATCCATCGTAGATCCGCGGCTCAAACTGCTTCAGGTCACACCTATAGCACCGATGAACACTACGGCATACCGTTCGTTCACATCGAGCATCCTTCTCCCTGCCGAGCTGTCACTGGGAGTCGTTCCCGAAAGCAGCGACAGCAGGATATTCATCACGAACGACGGTTTCCAGACAAGCTACTCCGACATACGCGACATACAGGTGATGATATCGGAAACATCGGTACAGCTGATGCGGTTCAAGAACTACGATTTCTGGGACAAGGTCAAGAGCAAGTTCCTGTAGCTGCAGAAAGCCAGAACAGCCGCGCTACCGTCCATCGATCACCCCGGACCTGCTGCACAGGCCATCATCCGCACCGGTCACCACGGTCATCTATCAGCTGTAGAACCCGCTGCGGCTGCATGAAAGACTTACAAAATTGAAAGGCATACAAAGAGAATGACAGATTTTATCCATACAGTTACTTCAGAAGATGAAGGCCTGGAACTGAAAGATATAATGCGCGAGCATTTCGATTTTTCCTCCAGGCTGAGAAATAAAATAAAACGCGAAAAGCTCGTGATGCTCAACGGCGTCCAGACGCCGGGCTGGATCAGGCCTGCAGCGGGAGATGTGATAAAGATCACGCTCCCCGATGAAAGGAGCAACTTCGAGCCGCAGAACATACCTCTCTATCCAGTATTCGAGGATGATGACCTGCTGATAATAAACAAGCAGCCGGGGCTCATCGTCCATCCGACCAAGGGCCACCCTTCGGGCACAGTCGCGAATGCGCTCATGTACTACATGGAGCAGACAGGCCAGTCCTTCAAGATAAGATTCGTGAACAGACTGGACATGGATACATCGGGACTCCTGGTCATCGCGAAAAACGCATACTGCCAGAACGACTACACGCATCAGATGAAGGCCAATCTCGTCAGAAAGCGCTACGTAGCGATCGTCAAAGACATCGTCGAATCGGATTCAGGCACTATCGACCTGCCGATCGGCAGACCCGATCCGGAAAACGTCAGGCGCGGAGTGATGGAAGGCGGCTCGCCGTCGGTCACCCACTACACAGTGCTGCAGCGTTTCCCTCGCATGGGCTACACACTCGTGGAGCTGATCCTTGAAACCGGGCGAACACACCAGATACGCGTACATATGTCGCACATCGGTCACCCCGTGCTCGGCGACTGGCTTTACGGAGGAGACAACGTGAACCTGATCGAAAGACAGGCGCTTCACGCCGCGACACTGACCTTTACACACCCTATAACGAAAAAGCAGCTGACACTGAACGCGCCGCTGCCCGATGACATGCAGAGCGTGCTCGACAGGCTCGTCTGATACACAGTGTGCAGCTTTGCAATTCAAAAAACACAAAGACCCTTTCGTGCGAACAGCTGCGTTATTCAGCCTTCTCGCCGAAAGGGTCTTATTTTCATCCGTTACTCTGCCATTCTGCCGGTGCATGACGCCAGTCGCATCGCCGTTACGTCGATGCACGGTACCGTGATATCTGCGCTGCATTCACGGTCCGTTCGCATTCAGTTCACGGTCCGGGCTTAGTCGAGTATCTCCTCTATCGTCTTTTTCTTGAGCTCGTCGATCAGGATATTCTGTATCCTCTCGATCTCCTGATGTACCTTGCACGGCATGCTGTCAGGGTTCCTGTTGCATTCCTCTTTCATGCAGTGAAGTATCGCAAGATCATCCTCCGTGATATTCACCACATCGTAAAGCGTCAGCTCGCTCAGCGGTCTGTTGAGATAGTACCCGCCCTGGTTGCCGCGCTCCGACTTCACCAGTCCCGCCATTTCCAGCTCTCTCAATATCTTATATGCAAAGGCTTTCGGTATCTCCTCCGCCTGGCATATCTCACGTACATTATGGACTTTACCGTCATGCAGGACACGGCATATGCGCATCGCATAATCGCTTCGTCTAGTAATAAGCATCTTTATACACACTCCAAATTCTTATTTTCAGTATTAAAGTAATAATGTAACACATTTTTCCTCTAAAAGCAATCATGCCTTTTAAAATGTGTGATATATATTTCCTGCCTGCGGATCCGCACCCGTCTTGTACTTTATCAGTTCGCTGACTGTCACGGTCTGGTATCCGTTTTCCTTAAGCCACGGTATGATCTTGTCTGTGGCATCGGCAGTCGATTCGTAGATCGAATGCATCAGGATTATCTTTCCGTCGAGGTTTGAAGCGCTGCGGACCGCGTCGAAGATCTTCTGCCCGTCGCGGTATTTCCAGTCGAGGGTATCGACAGTCCACATTACCACCGGCAGATCTGACATCTTGTTTATCGCATCATTTGTTTCCCCGTAGCTCGGTCTGAACAGCGTAGGATACACTCCCGCAACGTCTTTTATCACCGCATTCGTATCATTGAACTGCCTGGTAAGCTCTTCCGGCTTAAGACTTGTCAGCACTGGATGGTTCCACGTATGGTTTCCCAGCTCGCATCCGATCTCATACGCCGTCTTCACGTTCTGAGGGCTGCCGTACACACGGTTTCCCAGATAAAAGAAAGTCGCCACTGCTCCGTGCTTCTTAAGGCATTCCAGGATCCTGGTCTCCGCATTTCCTCCCGGCCCGTCGTCATATGTCACCGCCACCATCGGCTTTGAAGGATCGATATATCTCTCCAGCACGCTTTCCCTCAGCGTCCCTTCCAGGTCGGAAACCGATATCCCCGCCTGCACCACACCCCTTGATTTTTTCAGCACGGTGCCTTCATCGAAGTAAAATGTCACACCTTCGTCTGTGAGCGCGTATTTGCTGAAATTTCCCTCCTCAGCTGTTACATACTGCTCCCAGCCCTTTTTCAGTTCATCCTTTCCATAGTTGCGTCTGAAATATTCACTGAAATACTTCGAACAGATCTGCCTGTAGTTTTCACGAAAGATCTGCATCGGTTCAAGTGGATTTCCCGTCTTCGCAGAAAACTGATATGTATTTATGCGGGAGTCAGCTCTCTTCATGTCCTTTTCCACTTCGCTGCTGTTGTCCTCGTATATCGCCAGGCTTATCGCTCCGCTGACCGACCGATAGACACTGGATTTCAGTATCAGCGCATGCTCCAGCGGCCTGTACAGTCTCTTCTTTTCTTTTTTTCTGGCCTTTTCCACTGCCGAGGCAGTTTCTATGTACTTCTGTTTTATCTCGGATATCCGCTGTTCGCGAAAAGCTGCAACGTTCCGGTCGTCGCACGCATCATACTCGACTACATATGATATCGGGCTGGCATATTCGTATTCGACCTTTGTCTTATCAGTGACTGAAAAGTTCTGCGTTTTTTTCAGTTCCTCGTCCGCATACTGCCGGAATTCCTCTTTGTTCTGATAAACGTTGGTCGAGACATATGCCGCGATCGCTATCAGCGATGTGATCACAAGTACCGCGAGAAATATCACAAGCAGTAACATATTTCTGTTTTTTCGTCTGTTTTTTGATGTAAAGTGTCGCCGTACTCTGTTTTCCATTACTGTGTTCTTTCTCCTTGAATTTATACTATTATTATACACTTAAACAGCACTGCAGCACAACCGTTATAGCTAGTGTAAAATATTTGTAGGTCAAAAAAAGATCAATAGAAAAGAGAACTTCCTTTTGTGTTAGAATTTAAATAACCCAAAACA
>NZ_JAOQJP010000017.1:0-41877 GCF_025567305.1 Brotomerdimonas butyrica | reverse complement strand
TGATTTTCCGGCAGCATTGCTTCTTTTGCAACTTTGATTTTTAATCCTCTTGAATACTTTGATCGTGCCATAGTGTACCTCCGTATCGTCTCTATTATATCATCTTTTTTTCGACTCCACTTTTTGGGGTACACCTCAGTATCCGTGATCTCCGAATTTTTGAAACGAGCAAATTCAAAAATTCAGATCAAAGGAGATTACGGAAATGAAAAATACATATACAGCAACACAGCAGAAAGAACTTTTTGCAAAGGATTGTAAACTCATCAACCTCAAATACGAGTACACAGGTTATATCGGACAGGAGAAATGGGCGATTGTGTCTGAATTATCAGAGCAGGAACTGTTTGAGAAATATCCAGATGAAGTGAAGAAGTACATACCATTCGTATTGCTTTCTGTTGAGCAGGGAAAAGCGATACAGGCATACAACAGAAATGAGGATAAGTACAGAAAACGCCAGAATAACAATAGCGATGCCTTTGGATATGATGATGGAACTACTGAGAATATGCATTCAGAGGTATCCGTACCTGATTTTATAGAACAGCAGGAGATGGACGATTATTACAATCGACGAGCCGAAGAAAAGATGCGTTTATTTGTTACAGCTATGGCGAGTCTTACAGAGAAGCAGCATAAGTATTTGGTAATGCGGTATGTAGATGGAATAAGTGCAAGGGATATTGCCAAAGCAGAAGGTGTTGCACATCAGGTTGTCGACAGACATATTCTTGCAGCAAAGAAGAAGGTTGAAAAAATATTCGGAGACTTTTTCAGAAAATAGGGTGTCAAAAGCACTTTTAATTCCAAATAAGTGAGAGGGTTATTTCATTCCGGATGAAAATGACAAATTAGACGATAAGAAAAGCGAGGTTTTACATATGAAAGAAAGAATGATCAATCGTGGAGATTTATTCTATTACGATTTTGGAAACAGAGTAGGTTCCGTACAGAGTGGAGAACGTCCGGTGCTAGTGGTACAGGCAGATGATTATAAGAAAAATGCACCGACTGTGATTGTGGCTGCTGTTACAAGTGTGATTAAAAAGAGATCACGAACTTTTTGTCGTCTGCAAATACAATATCAATAATATTAAGACAATGTACGCTTTCTTGTGTCCAACCATATATTCGTGAAGTCATAAGTACTTTAAAAATATGCATTTTATCTTTTCTTATTTCTGCTCTATTTTGCAAATGTTGTCCAACTATAACAGCAACTACAGGAATTATAAATATAGCTATTAAATTCAAAATATCTTTAAGCTCCATTTTTGTTCTCCTATCTTCTCCACCTGCCATCAGCGGCAGTCCATTTTTCTTCAAATTCTTTATTTTCAACCGCTGCTATAAACGGCTCTATCAAAAATGCTTTGATAGTTTTCAGCACTGTGTTAAAATCATCGGTTTTAGTATCTATCTTTCTGCAAAATGCTTTCCATTTCTTTTGCATTGCATCATTTTCGGCAAAAGCCATAACCTGCTCAAATTGTTCTATCGTAAAGGCGTGTCCACGATTTTCAAAAGTCTTTTTAAGTGCTTTTGTCAGCGTTGCACCGTCAAAATCAAACTTATTGGCAAGATAATAAATATCATAATAATCTTTCATTCGGCTTGAAAATTCCATTAAATCGAGAATTGCATCAAGCTTTTCGGCAATTGTCGTTTCCAGCGAATATGTATTTACCGTCGGAGAAGCAAAATCGTCAAGCTGTGTAGGAATTTTTCGCTTTTCCTGCTTTGGGACAATTACATCGCCAATGCCGAAATCAATGCTGAAAGGTGTTCTTGTATTCTTGATGTGTGCAACAAGCGATGCACCGATACCGGCATATTTCTTTGCAACAGCAATGGGAGCAACATCTGTTATCTTAAATGTAACAAATTCATTTTCAGTAGGTGCTGCGATAATTTCTTCAAGCACAACTCGCAGTTGTTCAGGAGTGTTCGGCATTTGTCGAAGCAAAAAATCAACATCGACTGTAACTCTGCTGTCAAATTCGGTAAGCGAATAGATAAACAATCCGCCTTTGAGAACAAAATTTTCTGCGTATTTTGACTTTTCAAGTCTGCGCAAAAATTCTTCCTGACAAAAAAGTTGTAAGCAAAGTTGATAACTTCTTCCACTTGCTTGCGCCTTATTCTTTAATCGAGTAAGCACAGACGCTGCAATATCAGCCATTCAGCAACACCTCCATCAGTTCGGTAACCTTTTTATGCACACGCAATTTTTGGGAATAAGCAGAAAGGTTATTCAGATTCTTTTTGTCGTCTTTTACATAAGCGTTAATAGCCTTGTTAAAAATTTCGTTATCCAATCTGGAACGATATTTGAAACAATCACATATTGTTCGCTCACGGTCATATACAGGCAGATTAACCCCATTGAAGTTATCGGTGGTTTTCCCAAGTTCATACAACTCGGGCTGCATATAATAAGCTTGAATAGCAAGCGAATCGACTTTTAGCTTTGTTCTTGACATTGAACGAGGCACAGCTATTGACCATTTTCGTGGTGCAAAGTCGCTATAACCATAGTGAAACAATGCGGATTCAACACAAACTATTCCTTTTGGAATGAGTGTTGCAAGCAATTGTTCTTCTGAAGAAATATCTTGTTCGGCAAGCTGATAATATCCGTGTCGTACACGATTAAGAAAGCCTGCGTTACACAGGTTTACGACATCAACAGCTCTGATTCCGGCATCAACAAAGTCGGCAGATTTTGCAATACCATTATTGTATATAACCACTTCTTTTGCTCGCTCTTGAAGATTCACTCATTCACCCTCTTTCTTTAATAAAATTCACGCACAGAGAACACGTAATTGTGTGCTGATTTTATTATACCTGAGACAACTAAAAAAATCAATTAAATTTTAAGCACATTTTTTGAAATGTGTGCGTAAAATTAAAATACATCTTGCAAAATAAAAAGAAATCAAGTATAATATAAATTGTAAAATCAATCCGGTTGCAATGATTCCTTTCTTGCAACCATCGGTTTTATCGCACCTGATAAGAAAATGATAAATTCTCGTCGTACAGGTATGATAATATGGATTATCAAAATACTACGAAGACTACACGATACGTTTTATAAACAAAATGCGTTAAGTTTAGTCTTTCGGTAACGAGTGGGAATAGGAATTTAAGTAAATGGGCCCCGAACTTGTTGGAAATTCAACGGTTCGGGATTTTTGATTTTTTGGTTTGACGCATTATTGACGATAACAGATGATAAGGGACAGCAGCCACATTGCTGGCAAGGCGATGGGGATCAGCGCTGCGGGTTGCGGGAATTCGAGATCAAGGACTTCTGGACTCTGCTCGCTGCTCATGTAATGTTAGTTTTTCTGTCGATCAAATGATAATTCGGAAAAACATAATAGTCAAGATAAGCGCTTTTACATCACAGATACAGGGTTTCATAACGCGGAACATGTGAATGGGCAGGGATACATACGTGACTGTGAGCGACGAACGACTGTGTAACTTTAAGATTACACATAGTTGAAAACAAGTAATTGCAGTGTGTCCGGCGAACAGATGAGGTGAGTGTAACATTTAGATGACACTTGTCGATTTTTGTCGGAAATCAGGAATGGCTGAATTTCAGTGTTTTCAGAATTTTGGATAAATGGCACAGTTGTTGCTATAATAGTAGGCATACCTGTTACTTTTATGATTTGTGAAAGGAGTTTGCTAATGGATAGTACTTATGGCATCATCAGTCTGCTGCCGGTCCTGGTTACCATCGTTACAGCGATCATAACCAAGAGAGCGGTAGAGCCACTGATCTGCGGAGCTCTGGTAGGATATATCATACTGGACAAGCAGCATTTCGTAGTGGCATATCTTGATTCACTTTACGGAGAGCTTGGTGAATCAGCTTATTTTGTAGTTATTTTCGGTTTATTCGGCATCTTTATTCATTTGCTTGAAAAAGCAAATGCGACTTCAGGTTTTACAAGACTGGGACTCAAAGTTGCGAACACCAAGAAAAAAGCCGGCGTCATGGCATGGGTAATGGGGATAGTGTTCTTCCTGGACAACTACTTCAGTGTACTGGCAGCAGGTGTTTCGAACCGCAAGATCGCTGATCAGAACCATATGTCCAGAGAGATGTATGCTTTCTCGGTGAATGCTGTTGCTTGTGCGACCTGCGTTATCGTTCCGATGTCACTGTGGGGTGTGTTCATGACAGGACAGATAGAGAGCACGCTGGGACTGGGAACAGGTGCAGGGTTCAATGAACTGGTGAAATCAGTTCCATTCATGTTCTTCGCATGGGTATCACTGATATTTGTACTGCTCTATCAGCTGAGGATAATAAAGCCTTTCGGCGCTATGAAAAAGGCAGAGCTCCGTGCGGAGCAGGAAGGACTCGTCCTGCCGCCGGATCTTGCAGAACAGAATGAATCTGAAGAAGAAAGCAGGAAAGAGACAAGCGCATGGAACTTCATCATCCCTATGGCGGGTGTCATCGCAGTTGCACTTTATACACAGGAGCTCATGTACGGACTGATCCTGGGTATCGTTCTCTGCTTCGTGCTTTACATACCACAGAAGCTTCTGGGATTCACGGAAGCCTTCGACTCCATATGCAGAGGCTTCGAAGAGATGTTCGTCTGCACAGCCATCGTTATCAGTGCCTTCGTTCTTCAGAATGCCAACGATGAACTTGGTCTTGCACCTTATGTCGTAAACAGTGTTGTAGATGTGATCAGCGTACATACGCTGCCTGCGATCGCATTCGTTATACTCATGGTGCTGGGGTTCGTTACAGGAAGCTTCTGGGGAATGGCTGCAGTATGCTTCCCGATCATGCTGCCGCTGGCTCAGCAGCTGGACGCAAACATGTATCTGACTATCGGTGCAGTTATAGCCGGAGCCGCAGCAGGAAGCACCACATGCTTCTACGGCGACTCAGTGACCCTCTCCTGCAGTCTGACGAAGATACGGAATAACGACTTCCTGAAGACCGGTGTTCCTATGGCTGTACCGGCTATAATTGTCAGTATTATCATATATCTTATTGCCGGATTCGTGTTTTAGATGTTATCCTGTTCAGAGAAGGCGTCTTTCAACGCATCTCTGAACAGTTTCTGTTTTGCATATCTGAGTCAGGACAAATCGAAAAGGTGTGAGTGATATATGTATGATTATATGGAGAAATATTTTGAACAGCTTCCGGGTCTTGTCATGATCGATATGGATGGCATCGTTTTTTATGTAAATCAGCAGTGCGCTGATTATTTCCAGATCGCGAAGAAAGAGATCATAGGGAGGCATATCAGAGATGTTTTTCCGGAGACGAAGATGCTGGAAAATCTCGATAAGGACGAACCGGTGATCGTGTTTTACAATACATATATGGGAATCGGCATATCGGTGCATGTGCCGATCTATGACGGAGGCAGAAAAGCAGGTCTCATGGAATATGATGTTGTACAGCGTTCGGAAATGCTGTATGAGCTGTCGGAAGAATACAGCCGGTTCCTGGATAAGGAACTCAAGGATCTGACAAGTGAATTGAGCGATCTGGTCAGTACGAAGTATAACATAAACAATATAATAGGAGAATCACAGTGCATACAGGAACTGAAGAGAAAAATATTGACGACGGCAAGATCATCGTCCACCGTGCTGATCACAGGTGAGACCGGCACAGGCAAAGAACTGGTGGCACATGCGATCCACAACCTGAGCAGCCGGCGAAAGAAGCGTTTCATAAAGATAAATGCGGCGGCATTACCGGAATCACTGGCGGAGTCTGAATTCTTCGGATATGAGAGAGGGGCTTTTACCGGAGCCAGTAAAGAGGGACGCAAGGGTAAATTTGAACTGGCAGACAAAGGAACACTGTTCATCGATGAGATAAATCAGATGCCGATGTCCATGCAGCCCAAACTGCTGAGAGTCCTCCAGGAAATGGAGTTCGAGCGTCTTGGCAGCGAAGAGACAGTATCGGTGGATGTAAGGGTCATAGCTGCATCCAACGAGAACCTTGCTCATCTTGTAAGTCAGGGGAAATTCAGGAAGGATCTTTACTACAGACTCAACGTCATTGAGCTGAGTGTACCGCCTCTGCGTGAAAGACCGGAGGATATAGAGCTTATCGCAGGTTCAGTGATAGAGGAGATGAATGCACAGATGGGAAGCAGTGTTTCAGGCATAGACAGCAAAACTCTCGATATACTGCGACGGCGGAAATGGTACGGCAATGTGCGGGAACTGAGGAACGCAGTGGAGCGTGCCATGAATTTTTCAAGTGACAATATCCTGCACCCGGAGGATTTCGGGATAGCGAAGAAACCTGCAGGAGGCAGCATCAGCGAATGGCGGCCTGAGAACGGGAAAAGCATCATAGATCAGGCAAGAGACAGTGCCGAGAAGGAGATCATCATCAATGTGCTGGAGCACTTTGACGGGAACAAGTCCAGAGCTGCGGAGTATCTGGGCATCGCAAGACCGGTGCTGTATAAGAAGATGAAAAGGTTAGGCATAAAACAGGAATTTTAAGATCCGGGAGGTATTTGTATGAAACTTACTGTCAAAGAACAGGAACGGCTCATTATGTTCAATGTTGCCGAAGTATCGAGACGGCGATGGAAGCGCGGCGTCAAGCTGAACTATATCGAAGCCATGTCAATAATTTGTGATGAGCTTCTGGAAAGAGCCAGAGAAGGCAGGGATTCCATATACGACCTTGTGGAGCTGGGCTCCAGGATAATCACGGAAGAAGACGTCATGGAAGGGACTCAGGAGATGCTTCCTGTAATACAGCTGGAAGTGATGTTCCCTGACGGCAACAAGCTGGTTTCAGTACAGGAGCCGATCCGTCTCGAGAAGAGAGAAGACGCAGTTCCGGTATCTGAGCTGGTATCGATGAATTATTAAGGAGGGCAGATCATGAAATACCGTGTAGGAGAATTCATATTCGCAGATGATCCTGTCATCATCAATGAAGGCAGGGACACTATAGAGCTGGTGGTGAACAACACCGGAGACCGTTCCATACAGGTCTGCTCGCACTATCACTTCTTTGAAGCGAACATCGCACTGAGATTCGACAGGGAGAAAGCTTTCGGCTATCATCTGGATATACCGGCAGGCAACGCCATTCGTTTTGAACCCGGCGAAGACAGGAAGGTGACGCTGGTGCCTTACAAGGGAGATGAGAATCTCTACGGATTCATGGGGATGACCATGGGCAATGTCCATGACCCTGAAGTGAGAAAAGCAGCTGTGGAGAAGATGAACGCAAAGGTAAAGGAGAGTGAATGATATGGCAGTAACATTATCGAGACGTGAATACTGCGATATGTACGGCCCTACAGTGGGTGACAGGATACATCTGGCAGACACAGGGCTTATCGCTGAGATAGAGAAAGACTACGCCGCATCATGCTACGGAGACGAGATACTCTTTGGCGGCGGCAAGACAGACAGAGACGGCATGGGCAACATGGCAGGAAAGACCACTGACGAAGGTGTGCTGGATGTATGTGTCAGCAATGCTGTAATAATAGATCCTGTGATCGGTATCGTAAAGGGCGACATCGGCATAAAGGATGGCGTGATAGTCGGCATAGGCAAGGCGGGAAATCCTGATACTATGGATATAACGCCGGGACTCATCGTAGGCTGCGCCACAGAAGTCGTTTCGGCAGAAGGCCTTATAATAACGCCGGGAGGCATCGATGTGCACGTGCATTTCGAATCACCTGCCCAGGCATGGGAGGCTCTGAGCAACGGCATCACCACCATGCTGGGAGGCGGCAGCGGCGCCAAGACTACAAGCGTGGAGACGCCGGGACCTTACCATCTGCTACAGATGATAGAGGCTCACGAGGAACTTCCTGTCAACGCAGGTTTCCTGGGCAGAGGAAATTCCAGTCTGCCTGACGCCATCGTTGAACAGGCTCTGAACGGCGCCATAGGAATGAAGATACACGAGGATTTCGGAGCGACTCCGGAAGTTATAAGATGCTGTCTGGATGTTGCAGACAAGATGGATTTTCAGGTCCAGATACACACCGATACCCTCAATGAAGGCGGTTTCGTGGAAAGTACCATAGCAGCTTTCGGCGGACGAACGATACATACATACCACTCTGAAGGTGCAGGTGGCGGACATGCTCCTGACATCATGAGAGTAGTCGGAGAGCCTAACGTAATACCGTCATCAACGAACTGCACCAATCCGTACACTGTCAATACCATAGCAGAGCATCTGGACATGATAATGGCAGTGCACCATCTGAACCCTAAGGTGCCTGAAGATGTTGCCTTTGCAGACTCCCGTGTAAGAGGAGAGACTATAGCTGCAGAGGATGTCCTCCACGATATGGGGGCTATATCGATACACGGCTCGGATTCACAGGGAATGGGAAGAGTCGGAGAGACCGTGCTGAGAACATGGCAGATGGCTTCGAAGATGAAGAAGCAGAGAGGCCCGCTGCCTGAAGAAAAGGGAGACAACGACAATGAGAGGATACTCCGCTACATGGCCAAGTACACTGTCAATGCAGCGAAGGTCTTCGGTATAGATGAATACATAGGATCGCTCCTTCCGGGACGTCTGGCGGATTTCTGCGTATGGGATCCTGCATTCTTCGGTGCAAAGCCGTGGCTGGTGTTCAAAGGCGGTTCTGTGGCATATTCGGCGTCAGGTGATGTGAATGCAGCCATCGAAGTGGCTCAGCCGATGCTCTACAGGAAACAGTATTCGGCATGCGGCAGCGCTATGAGAAGGTTCAACAAGATATTCGTGACCCAGGCAGCCATAGACGCAGGTCTTGGAGACAAAGTGCCGTTTTCAAAGGACAAACTGCTGCCGGTGAAGAATACAAGACATCTCACCAAGGCCGACATGGTAAGGAACAGCTACTGCCCTAAGGTGGAGATCGATCCGGAGACATACAAAGTGTTCATAGACGGTGAACATATAACATGCGAGCCGGCAGAAGAAGTATGCCTGTGTCACAGATATTTCTTCAGATAGGGCTTGATTGCACAGCATGATGATTCACCCACCGGCAGATGTGGAAGGCATGCCGGTGATACACGGAGGGGAACATGATCATAGACAGGATAACAGGAAAGCTCGGCGATTATGAAAACAGCGGGCTGAGAGTCGACAGGGTGATGCTGGATCATTACGATATGGCAAAGCCGCACCAGAAACTCAGGAGCCAGGACGGCACTGTCATAGGACTGTCGCTGGAGCACGGAGAACATCTTTTCTGCGGAGCAGTGATATATGCGGATGATGAAAAGCTCATAGCTGTCGATCTGATACCGGAAGATGTACTGGACATACGTCCCTCCGGCAATATGCAGTGGGCAAAGACCGCATTCAATATAGGAAACATGCACCAGAGCGCGTACCTTTGCGAGGACAGGATACTGGTGCCATACGATCCCATCATGGAAAATCTCATAAAGAGCATCGGCGTGACGTACACGAGATGCTCCTGCAGGCTGGACGGCGAACGGGCGAACCAGATGACAGGCGGCCACAGCCATGATCACGGACATGATCACCATCACCATGAATGAAGCGGGAGACACGATATGAAGAAAGCAGACAATATATTCTATCTGATGCAGCTTGCGGGAGGGACCTTCCCCTCCGGAGGCTTCAGCCAGTCCTGGGGGCTGGAGACATATGTATCGGAAGGAAAGATATGCGACAGCAGCACATTCGGCGATTTCATGGAGGTGTACCTGGAATATACGGTGGGCAGCTGCGAGGGACCTCTGATATGCGAGGCCTACCGTCTGGCGGGAGCCGGGGATCTTACGGCCCTGAAAGAACTGGAAATGCTGAGTTGTGCGGTTAAAGTCACCGGTGAAAGCCGTGAATCGGCTCTCAGGATGGGCAAGGCTCTGCTCAGGATAGCTGCAGACATGACGGAAGACCAGCTGATAAAAGATCTGAATGATATTTACGGCAGGAGAGGCATCTCCTATCCTGTCATCTACGGTGCAGTCTGCGGGAGACTGGATACAGGGCTGGATGGTGCGGTGAGGGCATATGTGTTCAGCACTGCCAATTCACTGGTGCAGAGCGCTCTGAAGCTGATACCCCTGGGGAACACCGAAGCACAGAAGATACTGTTCGATTCCGGACAGCTGATGGAGCATGTGTCGGACATATGTATGAAGACCGGCGTTGATGAAATATCTAATTTCTGCCCGGCACTGGACATAGCCGGTATCCGGCATGAGACCCTGGGCGTGAGACTTTACATGTCGTAGAGAAACCTTCGGAAAGGAGAATGACTTATGAGAAAACCAGTTCGTATAGGGGTAGGCGGGCCTGTGGGTTCCGGTAAGACCGCACTTATAGAGAAACTGTGCAAAAGGCTGAGGGACGAATATGAGATAGCAGTCATAACAAATGATATATTCACCAAGGAGGATGCACTGATCCTGACAAGGGCGGAGGCTCTTCCGGAGGAAAGGATCATCGGCGTGGAGACCGGCGGCTGTCCTCATACAGCTGTCAGAGAGGATATTTCCATGAACCTGGACGCCATAGATATCCTGCTGGACAGATTCGATGATCTGGACATGATATTCGTTGAAAGCGGCGGTGACAATCTTGCAGCTACATTCAGCCCTGAGCTGGTGGACGGTCTGATCTTCGTGATAGACGTCGGTGAGGGCGAGAAGATCCCGAGAAAAGGCGGGCCGGGGATAACCAAGTCCGATCTGCTGGTGATAAACAAGATAGATATAGCACCGTATGTCCACAGTGACCTTGGTGTTATGGAGAGAGACACGAAGATACAGCGTGGCGACAAGCCTTTCGTTTTCACGAACCTGTTCGACGGCACCGGTCTCGATGAGGTGATACGCTGGATAAAGGAAGATGTCCTGTTCGAGGATGAGCCTCTGCAGGAATGACGGGAGGCTGATATGAACAAACCAACAGGTGAGCTGTCCCTTGTGTTCAGCAGGAAAGACAACGGCAGGACACATCTGTCAAGGCAGTATTTCAAACTTCCGCTGCAGATAATGATGCCGCACTATCAGGAAGAGGATGGTACAGCTTTCGTGTATTTCCTGAATCCGGGAGGAGGCGTGCTGCAGCATGACAGACTGCTGACGGAGGTGACCGTCGAGGACGGTGCTGATGTTTTCATAACGACGCCGTCCAGCACCAAATTCTACAGGATGGATGAAGGTCATGCGGAAGTGGAAAATATATTCTCGGTGGGAAGCGGAGCAACTCTCGAATACCTGCCGGAATACAATGTGCCTTTCGCACAGTCCAGCTCGTTCCAGGACAGTGTGTTCATGCTTAAAAATGATTCTGTACTGATCGCGTCGGATATCGTGACAGCAGGCAGGACATCCAGGAACGAAATCTTCGATTATGACATATATTCTTCGAAGACGAGGATATATATAGAAGACGAGCTTAAGCTGTATGACAGCTGCCGAATGACTCCGGGGACCATGGATCCTGCAAGGAGAGGGCTGCTGGAGGGAAAACTCAGCAGTGGCACGGTGTATGCATATGCACCGGTTATCCCTGAGGGGATATGTGGCAGACTGAATGCAGCGGAGCATGACAGTGATATAGAGGCTGCAGCCGGACTGGTGGACGGCAGGATCATAACAGTGCGTTTCACCGGTACTGATATGATAGCCATAAAGGATTTCGTATACAGCATATGGGATATCCTGCGTCGTGAGCTCATCGGCAAGGGCGCTGTACGTGTGAGGAAGTACTGATCACGTCCGCGGAAAGCAGCAGTATGATAGTAAAAGTATCGCGATCTGTGATTCGTTCACAGTTTGCGATATTTTTGTTTGATTTAAAAGGAGGCAATCTGCCGCATTACTGGCAAGAGACCGGTATCGCATCAGAGAAACACGAACAGTCTGAAACTCGTGAACAGTTATTTTGCGCAAAACTGCAGGTCACTTTACGTAAAACCCTCTTGATAGCGCATGCTCATAGTGGCATAATATACCGATAGAAAAGCCGATGCGGCAGCGCCGCATCGGCGGCAGGAGGCAGATCATCATGGAAAAGCGGGAAAGCTGCAGTATGGATATACAAAAAGCAGAAAGGGCAGATGCCTGTAATATAGAGGGGAAAAAGAAGTTTGACACGAAAGCGCTGGAAGGTGCGGAAAGTTCGAAAGATACGTCGTACATGACAAGGATACAGATGTCGGAGACGGTACTGATAGGCTCGCTGCTGGCACTGGCCGGAGGATTTCTCGATGCGTACACATACATCTGCAGAGGAGGAGTCTTTGCAAATGCGCAGACAGGAAACATCGTGCTGTTCAGCCTGCATCTCTGTCAGATGGAGTGGGAGCGTGCGCTGACATCAGCGATCCCGATCGTTGCCTTTGCAGCGGGGATAATGATGACAGAGACGGTGCGGCGCCGACAGAAAACAGCAGGCTTTCTGCACTGGAGACAGGGCATGCTTTTGCTTGAGATCGCAATAATCACGGTCGCCATGTTCATACCGCACGGACATCTGGATCCGGTCGTGAACATCATGATCGCATTCGTCTGCTCGCTCCAGGTGCACAGCTTCAGGCGCGTGCACGGACACGGAGTGGCATCGACGATGTGCACAGGAAATCTCAGAAGCGGTACGGAAGCGCTTTACTGCTATATTGAGACGAAGGATCCGTATTACAGGCATAAATACCGCTGCTACTATGGAGTCATACTGGCATTTATCGCAGGCGCAGTCGGAGGGACCGCAGCGTCAAACCATTTTCCGGAGTGGGCGCTGATCTGCCCGGTGATCATCTATATGATCACATTCGTGATAATGATAAAAGAAGACGGCGGCATGGTAGAACATTACGGCAGGAAGCAGTGAGGCAGCACCGGGAGCAGAGCCGGAACCGGACAACTGATTGTAAAGATATTGCCAATAAACGAATAGTCTGATAAAATTCTTACATCTGCAGAGCATGCAAAAGCGCAGAATGCAGGTACGCTGCGGCTTTGCAGCAGACTGCAGAAAATCCGAAAACGAAAGAAGGCTGATCATTGTAGATGAACGAAGCATTTATCATAGAAGCGTTTGACAAAAAATACGAGGAGTTCGTGATCCCGTTTCTGGAGAAATGTCTGCCGCAGTCAGGGCGGACACTCGATTTGAAGGAGCGGCACAGCCTGTATCTGGATATCGAAAAGAATTTCGCATATTTCTGGTGCATGTTCGACCGCAGTACCGGGAAAAACAAACTGATAGGCACTATAGCGGTCAGGGATCTCGGAGCAGGCAGATGCGAGCTGAAGTCCGTGTATCTTCTTGAAAAGTATCACGGGCGGGGACTCGGATACATGATGCTGCAGAAAGCTGTTTCCAAGGCGCGTGAAGCCGGTTACAGCGCGATGTATCTCGATACGATGTCGTCAAGCAGGAAAGCGATCGCTTTGTATGAAAAGGCAGGGTTCGTCATGACGGACAGGTATAACAAAAGTCCGTTCACAGATGTTTTTATGGTGATGCCGATACAGCAGAAGGCAGGAGGTGCTGCAGGATGATATACACACTGAAATACAGCTCGCCTCTGGGCGGCATAGTCGTCGCGTGCGACGGAGAAGCGCTGACAGGACTGTGGTTCGAGGGGCAGAAATACTTCGGTGATACGCTGCCGGAGCAGTATGAGGAAAAAGAAGCAGAGAAAATGCCGGTACTCGGGGAAGCGAAGCGCTGGCTGGACATTTACTTTTCAGGCAGAGATCCGGGCTTCACACCACCGCTGGCTATAGAGCATATGACAGAGTTCCGAAGGCAGGTATGTGAGATAATGCTTGAGATACCGTTCGGAGAAACTATGACATATGGACAGATCGCAAAGCACGTCGCACAGATGCGCGGGCTCGAAAGCATGTCTTCACAGGCCGTGGGCGGTGCGGTAGGTCACAATCCGGTGTCACTGATAATACCATGCCACAGAGTAGTCGGCACGAACGGAAGCCTGACGGGATATGCCGGCGGGATAGATAAGAAGACGGCGCTGCTCAGGCTCGAGGGTGCAGATATGACAGGCCTTTTTATCCCTAAAAAGGGAACAGCGCTATAGAATGAGACGAGAGGAACAAACGATGAGCGGAATGAAGAATATAAGCAAAGCAGAAGTAATGGTGCTGAAAGACCAGGTGGAATATCAGCCGGGACAGGTAGTCAGCAGAACGCTGGCACAGAATCCGGCTTTGAGCGTCACACTGTTTTCGTTTGACAAGGGCGAAGAGATCAGCACGCACGAATCGGGCGGCGACGCATTCGTCACATGTCTCGACGGAGTCGGCAGGATAACGATAGACGGCAAACCGTATGAACTCCATGAAGGCGAGTCCATCGTGATGCCTGCAAAGCATCCGCATGCCGTTTACGGTCAGGAAAAATTCAAGATGCTGCTCGTAGTGGTATTTTAGATCATTTTTATGTAAAGTCTGCAGGCTGTGGTCTGCAGAACGATAATAGACCGGCCGGCGTTTTCCGGGAACCTGAGTGTGTTCCGCGCGGAAAATGCCAGCCGGTCTTTTTTGCGGGAGACACTGGAACAAAGTCTCCCAGGGTAGATATAATAGAGTTATTTCATCATTTCAGTCAGCGCTTTGAGTGCGTCGGTCTCTTCAGTAACGTACTGTTTGTAGACCGCTTTCTGTGATTCGAGCGCTTTGCTGTATATTTCCTTTTCTGATGTAAAGTCTGCACCTTTGTCCTTCGAGAGGAGTGAAAGCGTTGCTTCATAAGTCTCTGCAAGGACAGGCATCTTGCCGCTTCCCCAGAACAGATTTCCGGGATTGGTGCTTTCCGTGTAGGTCTCCATCTCTTCAACTACGATATCACTGCTGAAGTCATAGAATCCGCATTCAAGTCCGCCGTTGAGCGATGCCGCGAGATCTAAAGCACCTGTACCGTCTTTATTCGTGAGGACGCCGTCATCGAGCGCATCTATCATGCTGCTCAGTGTCGATACGTTTTCCTGAACGATACCGTGTTTCTGAGTCACGTCAGCTGACAGATATACCCAGATGAGCTGATCCTGGATCTCCTTGAATATCTTCAGAGTCGTCTTGTTCAGCTCCTGTCCGTCAGCTCTTGCCTCCTTCATGGCAGCCTTGTCATTGTCAGCAGCGGCAGTCTCGTAACGGCTGTTGATCTCATCGATCTTCTTGTTGTATCCGACTGCGGCCTCTTTGAACCCCTCGAGAGCTTCATTGAATGCATCGACATCGACACCTGCAGCTTTTGCAGCATCTTCGTCAAGCGATTCCTTAAGATCACTGTAAGTCTGCTCGAAGTTGAGCGGCAGCGCCGGAGTCTTGTCGACCATGATCGCGAGACTTCCGTAAGTGCCGATGTTGTACTTCATCACATCTTCGTTGTAAGTCTTCTTGTTGTCCCACGCTGTGTGATAATTGTCGAGATACCAGCCGTTGCCGTAGTTGTGAAGGTTGGTGAACGTAGGTATGCCGGCGAAACGGTATGAGATATTGTCATCGTAAGTGCCGGTATCCTTTGACTGCTCGTTTGTTCCTTTCGGATATATGTCACCTTCGGCTTCCATCGCGAAACCGCTGTCTGCAACATATGTCTTCACCATGTCGCGGAGCTCAGGCACGCATCGGATCTGTGCCTGTTCTGCAGCATCTTCATATGCAGGCAGCTCGAAGTTGAATACAGCGATAGTCTTTTCCGCCCATTCCGGACGGGCTGTGTTGATCTGTTCCCATGAGCCTATGGCCCAGTCGAACTCAGTACCCGAAGCTCCCCACTCTTCAGCGCCGTGGCATACGAACAGTATGTCGTTTTCAGGCTTGTAGTCTGAGTCCAGCATTCCCTTTGCAACTGAAAGGATCAGGCCGATCGCTGCGCAGTCATCCTGGAATCCGTTGAAATACATGTCGTAGTGACCGGACATGATGATCTGCTGTGCATCGCTCTTGCCCTTGATCTTGCCGACTACATTATATGAAGTCCCCTCGTCGAGGAGCAGTTCATTGTCGACGATCAGTGTGGCAGTGGCACCGTCCTTTTCTGCTGCCTTGATAAGCGCTTCACCCTGGTTTTTGCTTACGCTCACGCAAGGGATCGAAGGCTTGGTGCAGATATCCTGGATGTTTATCGCATCGTCAGAGACCTGTGAATATCCACCTGTCGCATATGTTACGATAGCAGCTGCGCCGTGCAGGTTCGCTTCCTCGAGCGGCAGATTGATCCAGTAGTTGTTCCACTGGTCGATGCCGGCTACGACGATCTTGCCTGTGACGTCTTTTCCTTCGTAATTTGCAGCGGTGCCGTCGCCGACGTCAACGACTTCTGCCGTGATGCCGTCGGCATCAGTTCCGTACGATGCATATGAGACCGGCTCCATCTTGTCGACTCCGTTCATTTCCAGCGTCGCTCCGTTGAACTGCCATTTGTCCACAGTGAAAGGTATCTTCTCGACTTCTTCGAGACCGAGATCCTCCATCATTTCCATCAGATAGTCGGCAGTCTTCTGTTCAGCATCGCTTCCCGCATTACGGAAACCGTGTTCATTAGAGAACAGGTCTTTGTTGTATGCGAGATCGCTGGTCACGTCATAGGCGTAGTCCATATCGATGTTATCAACAAAAGCGCTGACATCGTTGCCCATAGACATCGTTTTCTTCTCTCCGCAGCCTGTCAGCACGCATGTCGCGAGCATGGCCATGACTATGAGGAGAGCCGTGATTTTATACTTATTCCCTTTTAACATATAATATCCTCCTAATTTATCAATATCAGTGCTTGTCGGTATCTGGGCAGATAATACCTCCTTTCCGAACCCAGTGATCTGACTTCAGGCAAAGCTGCACATGTGTGATGACTGTTCCCCGGATGCAGCCTTTGCCGTTACAGATGACAGGATGCGCTGACGTGCGCTACCTGCTGTCTTATGGTCTGCAGCAATATCAAAACCGATATTGCTGCATAAAAAAAATCAACGCAAAATATGCGTTGATCCTGCGAGAGCCTGTTATCTCCCGTTTTTTTCAACTTCCCGATAAAGCAAGTACATTGAAATCCCGCCCGGTGTATGTGAAAGTACCGATCAGCATTTCCACGTATGATTTTATCAAAAGAGAGAAACCTTTGTCAACACTTTTCTGAAATTTTCAAATACTCTCCCGGGTCGTGCAGCGGGAGCGACAGTGTTTCAGCCGGATATGAGGAAGCGATAAGAAGCAGTCGTGTAAAACACGACATCAGCGGGAATTTGTGTTTGAGTGGAGATGACATATTGACTTTAGAGAGGAATAGTTTTATTATCTAGTTAGTTAATGCAAACTAACGCGCGAAGAAAGCGCGAAGCAAAACAAAGTATTAATATATAGAAGGAGAAACATTATGGCAATTGTAGAATTCAAGGATGTTTCCCGCGTGTACACCAGCGGAGAACATCAGCTGCGGGCCCTCGACGGAGTGGATATGAGTATAGACGAGGGGAAATTCGTAGTGATCCTGGGGCCGAGCGGAGCGGGCAAGAGCACTATGCTCAATCTTCTCGGAGGACTGGACAGTCCGACAGAAGGCCGGATAATCGTCGGAGGCAGAGACATATCGACGCTTTCAAATGATGAACTGGCAGAATACAGAGCGGATACGGTAGGATTTGTGTTCCAGTTCTATAATCTCGTGCCGACGCTTACGGTAAAGGAAAATGTTGCACTCGTAAAGGAGATAACTAAGGACCCGCTGCCTGCGGAACAGATGCTTAAGGAAGTGGGACTGGAGGATCATCTGAACAGTTTCCCGTCGGAGCTTTCCGGCGGAGAACAGCAGAGAGTTTCCATCGCCAGAGCCCTTGCAAAGAACCCGGGGATCCTCCTGTGTGACGAGCCGACAGGCGCACTGGACTCAGAAACAGGCGTGAAAGTCCTGAAGCTGCTGCTTTCCATGGCAAGAAACTACGGCAAGACGATCGTGATCGTGACTCACAACCAGAACATTGCGAAGATGGCGGACGTTGTGATACACGTGAAAAACGGCAGGATAAAATCGTACGAGGAACAGGCTCATCCGATGAGCGCTGATGAAGTGGAGTGGTGATATGCTGTTCAGGAAATTATGGAGAACTATGGGGCTGTACAAAGCGCAGTTCATCTCGATGATACTGATGGTCGCTCTGGGAGTCGGTATCTTTGTCGGCTTCAACATGGAGTGGTACAGCATAGATAAAAATACGAGCGCTTTTTTTGAAGAGACCCACTTTGCGGATTACAGGATCGTATCGCAGCAGGGATTTTCGAAAGAGGATGTGGACAAGATAAAAGATCTTGATGAAGCGAAAACGGCGTCGAGGTTCATTTCCGTTCAGGCGGATGTAAAGGGCGAAAAGGGAAAATCCCTTGCGCTGACAGCAGTCGAGGATGAAGGGATATCGGATTTCAAGCTGATGAAGGGCGAAAAATACGATCCGGATAGCAGCGACGGGATATGGCTTTCTGACAAATATGCCGCTGCCAACGATGTGAAGATCGGCGACGAGATGACGCTTTCGTACAGAAATCTTGAGATCAGCGGCGAAGTGAAAGGGTTGATCAAGTCGTCGGAATATCTGATCTGCGTGCGCGATGAAACTCAGCTGATGCCGGATCTGGAAACCTACGGTTATGCTTATATATCACCGGCGATGTACGAGGATGCGGTCGGAATGGCTTTCTACCCTCAGATAAATGTTATATCCGACAGCGGCAGGAAAGCATTCACCGAGGCTGTCGATGATGCGCTGGGCAGGACGACGCTTATTCTGACAAAGGATGAGAACGGTTCGTATTCCGGAGCTGCCGGCGAATCTGAAGAAGGCAAAACGATGGGATCAGTACTGCCGGTGCTGTTCCTGCTGATCGCGATACTGACTATGGTCACGACGATGCACAGGCTGGCAGCTCAGGAAAAGACACAGATCGGAACGTTGAAGGCGCTCGGCTTCAAAGACAGGCGCATACTAAGACACTATACTTCGTACGCCTTCATGGTCGCAGTGGCAGGCTCGGCAGCCGGCATCGCGCTGGGATATTTCGTAGCGTGGTTCATCATGAACCCGGACGGCTCGATGGGTACATATCTGGATATGCCGGAGTGGAAGCTCTGCATGCCGTGGTTCTGCAGCGTGATCATAATAGCGCTGATCGTTCTGATGACGCTGATAGGATACCTTTCCGTGAAAAAGATGCTTCAGGGAACAGCTGCGGATGCGCTGAGACCGTATACTCCGAAGAAGATGAAGAAGCATCTCATAGAAAGGACCGCTCTCTGGGAAAAATGCGGATTCGGTACGCGATGGAACCTCAGAGACATCATGAGGCATAAGACGAGGACGCTGATGAGTATGACAGGCATCATAGGCTGCACGCTGCTGATGGTCGGATCGCTGGGAATGAGAGATACGATGGAGGGATTCCTGGATCTCTATTATACCGGCGCTTCCAACTATTCGTCATGCATACATGTAGCGGAGGATGCGACCGATGCGCAGCGGCAGGCGCTCCTCGACAGGTATGACGGGGATTACAGCTGCTCGGTGAGCGTGCAGATAGAGGACAAGGCCGTGGCACTTGACATATACAGTGTGGAAAACGACAAAGTGCGTTTCCCGGCGATAGAGGACGGCTATGAAAAGATAGGAGACAGCGGTGCATATGTATGCAAGAGACTCGCTGACGAATACGGCTTGAAAAAGGGCAGCCATATCACGGTGAGTCCGTACGGATCGGACGATGAGTACGAGCTGCGGATAGCCGGTGTGATCAGATCTGTTTCGGAAAACATCGTGATCTCGCCGGAATACGCTGACGAGCTCGGCATAGGATATTCGATCGATTCGATATATACCGCTGCAGACAAGAAAGATGTGGATAAGGACAGCAGTATCTCCAGCGTACAGTCGAAACAGTCCATCATGGATTCGTTCGATACGTTTATGGAAATAATGAACATGATGCTCGCCGTGCTCATAGTCGCAGCTGCGATACTCGGCATAGTTGTGCTTTACAATCTCGGCGTGATGAGCTATACCGAGCGGTACCGCGAGATGGCGACACTGAAAGTCGTAGGATTCAAGGACAGGGAAATAGGCAGGTTGCTGGTAAGTCAGAATATGTGGGTGACGGTTATAGGAATAATCATAGGCATACCGGCGGGAAGAGCTGTGCTGAAGTATCTGCTCGATGCGATGGCTTCCGAGTATGAAATGAGGCTGATGACAGGTGCAGGCACTTACCTGTTCAGCACCCTGATGACACTGGCAGTGTCTCTGTTTGTAAGCCTGATGATAGCGAGGAAGAACAGGAAGATAGACATGGTAGAGGCGCTGAAGGGCGCAGAATGATGGAAAGCCGCACAGTGCGGGAAGTCCTCATGGCTTCCGGGTGCAGCGGCACGCTGTGCCGGATCGCGTGCAGAACCCGATAATATGATGTTTCGTTTTTGGCCTGATTGAGTTATAATGCAGTATATGAACAGGAGATTGCGAAATACGATTCTGATCGTTGTGATGCTTTTCGGGACTCTGTTTTCTCTGCTTTCGATGCTGAGTATAAACTCATACGGAAACGCACTGCGCGAGGCTATAATCGGAGAGATAACAAATGAGACGGCGAACAGTGCGAACCAGATGAGTTCAGTACTGGAAAACGCGGAAGGAACGGTAAATGCGATGAGTGCAGCCGTGACCAGTACTTTTGATATGGAAAAATACCGGGCGGACCCGAAGTACGTAGATCAGTACATAAAAAGGTTCGACCCGGTTTTGTACAATTCGATAAAAGATCTGCAGAATACGGTGGGGCTGTTCTTCACATTCGACGTGGACCTCGTAGGGCAGAAGGAAGGGTATGAGATATGGTATGTCTATGACGAGAACGGAAACATCTCTTTTCTGGATGCGGCAGCAAACGGCAAGTATCTGGAGGCCTTTACAGAATATGATGCGGAATATATGGAATTTTATTTCGATGCTGTGAATAATCCGGGGAAAGGTGTATGGGTCGGGCCGATATACGATCCTGATATCGACGAGCAGATCCTTACGTATTCCAGAGCCGTGTTCGAAGGCGATACGCTGATAGGCGTGATGGGAATAGATATCAATACGGAGAACACGATAGACATGGTGATGAGCACGGATCTCGAAAGCAAGGGCGACATCGCACTTTTCAACAAGGATGGAAAATCTATAGTGGACTCGTTTGACGAATACGATAAACTGCTGAAGATCGAGCTCAATGAAATGGCGGCGGAGGAGGATTCACCGCTCAAGAGAGAAGAAAAGGGCGCAGTGACGCGCAGCGTCGGCGGCGAGGATATGCTGATAAGCTGGTCGAGGCTGAGCAATGACTGGATACTGGTGGTATCGAACGTGGAAAGCACGATATTTGCTCCCGTTACTCTTGTAAAGGTGCTGATCATCACGCTTTCGATATGTCTGTTTATCATGCTGACAGCAGGGATATATCTTATCCTTAGAAGATATGACTACCCGATGCGCGAGGCTTTGCATCTCCTGAAGCTGATGGATCTTGAAAACAGCATACCGGAGGAGGACAGACGGGAGATAGAGGATGAAGACGACATGGCGCGTCTTGTAAAGAAGCACATTTCACTGCAGCGAAACAAGGATATCATGATCGCCAATCAGTCGAGACTTGCTCAGACCGGAAAATACATGACGAACGTTGCGCACCAGTGGAAGCAGCCGCTAAACAACATCAATCTGATAATGGGAAATCTGTCGGATGACTATATGCATGGAGAACTGACTGCAGGTGTACTTCGTGATTATGTAGAGAAGACGCAGAAGATCACGAGGATGATGTCCGAGACGATCGACAGCTTCAACAAATATCTGAAGCCTGAGGACGGGCCGAGCATGTTTTCACCGGTGACGGTGATCGATGCGGCGCTCCAGCTGATGACTGACCCGCTGCGAAGGAACAATATAAACGTTGAAACGGAAGCGGACTGTGGGCTGACTATACCGGGATATCCGAATGCGTTTTATCATGTCATACTCAATGTAATGACGAATGCGATAGATGCTTCATGCCTCATACCGCAGGATGAAAGGCTGATACGTATCTCGGTGTACAGTACGGCGGGAGAAGCACAGGATACCTCACGGGAAGCTTCGCGTGAAAAAGCCGGCGCGGCGACAGTGATAATGATATACAACCGCGGACCGCAGCTTTCCGAAAACGTGCAGAAAAATCTGTTCACGTCGTACTTCACGACAAAGGGCGAAAACGGCACGGGACTGGGGCTGCCGATATCGAAAGACATACTGGAGAAAAGCATGGGCGGCAGCATTTCGCTGAATAATGCGGACGGCGGAGTGGCATGCGTGATCGTGCTGCCGCTGTCATGCGGCGCGGAACTCGGAGATACAGAGGAGGCTGACGATGGAAAACATGGAATATCTTAAAACGCTGACGGTCCTTTATGCAGAGGACGAACCGGAGACAAGGTCGGAGCTCAAAAAATTCCTGTCAAGGCGTGTCGCGAATGTGATCACGGCTGCCGACGGGACGACCGCGCTCGAGAAGCTCGGCAGGACCGAGCCTGATATCGTCGTCGCTGATCTGATAATGCCGGGTATGGACGGTATGGAGATGATCCGGGAGATCCGGAAACGGTATCCGGCATGCAGGATAATAATAACCTCGACGGTCAGCGAAATGCAGACAGTGCTGGATTCCGTGGACGTCGGGATCGTCAAATATATATTGAAGCCGATAGAACCGCAGCAGCTCGAGGAAGCACTGCTGAAGTGCGCAGGAGAGCTGAAACAGATGCGCCCTGTGAGCGATGTGATAAGACCCGAGGAAAGAAAACTGTGGGAGACTCATATAAAGAAGGAGTTTTCGGCTGTAATAAAGAAGGCTGCAGGAAAGGGGCCGCGCGATGTGGCTGCGTTTTTTCACGAAAAACGCGTGGAGATCATCGTTTACGACGCTTTCACCGTGATGGAGCATATGCTTCTTGAGGAAAGAGGCAACGCTGTGCTCGTCGAACAGTGCAGGCGCTCGTTTTACATCATGATAAGGGACAGCCTGGTGAAGATACTGGCAGATGCGACAGGAGAGCGGTACAGGCCGGCGGCGAGCGAGATCAATACGAGAGCATGCAGCGACTGGCTGTGCTTTGAAAAGATATAGATAAAGATATTGCGGAAGGGGGCAAAAGGCAAATGGAAGATATACTGGTAAGAAAAGAAGGACACATAGCGTTCGTGACGATCGATCGTCCGAAGGTGCTGAACGCATTTCGTTCACAGACTCTCAGGGAGCTGACTGAAGCGGTTATAGAAGCAGGAAAGGATCCCGATAATTACGTGATAATACTGAACAGCTCTATAGGCAAGGCGTTCACCGCCGGCGGCGATATAAACGAGGAAAGCCAGCTGACCGAAGATACAGCTGCGGATTTTTCGAGGAGAGGGCAGGCATGCGCAATGGCGATATACAACAGCCCGATTCCGGTGATCGCGGCAGTGGACGGGTATGCGCTGGGCGGCGGTATGGAACTGATACTTGCGGCCGATATAACGATCGCTGCAAAGACTGCAAAGATCGGAGTGCCGACGATAAATCTCGGAGGCATACCGTGCTGGACCGCAACACAGCTGCTGCCGAGGATCGTGGGACCGTCGTGTGCTGCGGACATACTGCTTACGGGCAGGATGCTTAGCGCGGAGGAGTGCTACAGGCTCCATCTGGTAGAGTATCTGGCGGAAAAAGATGAGCTGATGGACAAGGCGATGGAGGTCGCATCTGTGATCGCAGATAAATCGCCTAATGCTGTAAGACTGATGCGTCAGGCGATCAAGCAGGGGCTGGAGCTGCCGCTGCAGGACGCGCTCGGACTGGAGCAGGATCTGTTCGCAGAGTGCTACAGGAGCGACGACAGGACCGAGGCGGTTGCGGCATTCCTTGAAAAGAGACCGCACAGGCCGTACAGGAATCGTGACGGGAAATAAGAGCAGGTAAAAGTAAGCGCAGATAAAGAGCAAAGAAAAAAGAGCTGATACCGGATGCATCAGTCACACATGGTGTGCTGCAGAGCCGGACAGCTCTTTTTCGCGTCATTAGTGCCATTAATGAAGGCTTTAATGATTGAGGTCTATCATGAATTTCAGTATCAGTCTCTGTAATTTTTCCTAGGGCTGTAGTGCGTGTGGAGCAGCTGATGAGCCCTGCTGCCGTTCGCCATACCGAGGAAATCCTTGTACAGTCTCTTGACTGCCGGATTGTTGTGGGATTTTCTGATATATGTGTTTCTGTCTTCCCTGTACAGGCCTTTTGCTCGCTCTTCCTTGATGTCGATCCAGTTGCGTACATCTGAGAGCTGGAGCGGCTGACCGCCTCCGTTGATGCAGCCGCCGGGACATGCCATGATCTCTACGAAGTGGAATTCTTCACCGGCTTCGATGGCATCCATCAGTTTTCGGGCATTGCCGAGTCCATGAGCCACTGCAGCACGGATGTTGAGGTCGTTGATCTTTATCGAAGCGATCTTGATGCCTTCAAGGCCGCGTATATCTTCGTATTCGAAGTTGTCCGCAGAGCTTCCTGTCAGCAGATCGGACACGGTCCTAAGTGCAGCTTCCATAACGCCGCCTGTAGTGCCGAATATCACACCTGCACCTGAGGCATTGCCGAACGGCGTATCGAAATCGCTGTCTCCGAGGTCAGGGAAATCTATACCGGAGTCATATATCATCGTAGCGAGCTCTCTCGTCGTGATGACGATATCTACATCAGCAAGTCCGTTTACCGACATTTCAGGTCTCGCAGCCTCGAATTTCTTGGCAGTGCAAGGCATCACCGATACTACAACGATATTCTCCGGATCGATGCCGTTTTTCTCAGCATAATATGTCTTCAGGATGGCGCCGAACATCTGGTGCGGTGATTTGCATGTCGACAGGTTGTCGAGCATGTCAGGATAATTGTGTTCGCAGAACTTGATCCATCCCGGTGAGCACGATGTTATCAGCGGGAGCTTGCCGCCGCCTCTTATCCTGTCGATCAGCTCGGCGCCTTCTTCCATTATCGTCAGATCGGCGCCGGTATCGGTATCGAACACCTTGTCGAATCCCAGCATCCTCAGCGCGGTCACCATCTTGCCGGTGACAGGAGTTCCGATAGGCATGTCGAAATCTTCGCCGAGCGCGACTCTTACTGCCGGAGCTGTCTGCGCTATGACATGCTTTGAAGGATCATGTATAGCTTCCCATACCTTGTCCATGTCTCTCTTTTCGCGGAGTGCGGCTACAGGACATACATTGATGCACTGCCCGCAGTTGACACAAGGCGTATTGCTCAGCGACATGTTGAATGGTGATGCCACCTGTGTATTGAAGCCTCTGTTCACAACGTCTATGACGCCGACCGTCTGCACGTTTTTGCATACGCTGACGCACCTTCTGCAAAGTATGCACTTGTTCGGATCCCTCACGATGGAGGTGCCTATATCCAGAGGCATCTTCTTGCTCTCTCCTTCAAAGCGCACTTCTCCGACTGACAGCTTGTTTGCCAGAGCCTGGAGTTCGCAGTCCATCCAGCTTCGCGAGCATGTCTGGCATCTCGCATTGTGGTTCGAAAGGATGAGCTCGAGGTTGACCTTTCTCGCTTCCATTACCTTAGGTGTGTGAGTATATACCTCCATGCCTTCTGAAACCGGATGCACACATGCAGCCTGCAGTGCACGGGCGCCCTTTACTTCAACGACGCACATCCTGCAGCAGCCGATCTCGTTGATGTTCTTGAGGTAGCAGAGCGTAGGTATGTTGATGTTCACTTCCTTTGCAGCCTCAAGTATCGTATAGTTTTCCGGAACATATAAATTAATGCCGTCTATTGTTATATTCACTTTGTTCATTTTTTACGCGACCTCCTTCATATTATGCGTTCTTGAGAATGGACTTGAACGGACATTTTTCCATACAGATGCCGCACTTGACGCATTTATCCTGATCGATAACGAATGGAGTGTTTTTGTCGCCTGAAATAGCGCCTGCAGGACAGTTCTTCTTACAGATGCTGCAGCGCTTGCAGGTGCTTTCGAAGATGATGTATCTTACCATGGACTTGCATACGCCTGCAGGACATTTCTTGTCGACAACGTGTGCCATGTATTCATCTTTGAAATATCTCATCGTGGAAAGGACAGGGTTAGGTGCTGTCTGACCGAGTCCGCAGAGGGCAGAGGCTTTGATGTTCCTGGCGAGGATCTCGAGCTTTTCGAGGTCTTCGACCTGGCCTTTTCCTTCTGTTATCCTTGTGACGATCTCAAGCATCCTCTTGGTGCCGATCCTGCACGGAGGACATTTGCCGCATGATTCATCGACTGTGAACTCCAGGAAGAACTTGGCCAGATCGACCATGCAGGTGTCTTCGTCCATTACGATCAGACCGCCTGATCCCATCATCGAGCCGAGTGCGATGAGCGAATCGTAGTCGATAGGTGTATCCAGTTCGGATGCAGGTATGCAGCCGCCTGACGGACCGCCTGTCTGTGCGGCTTTGAATTCCTTGCCGTTAGGTATGCCTCCGCCTATATCGTAGATGATCTCACGAAGAGTCGTTCCCATAGGGATCTCCACAAGACCTGTATTGTTTATCTTGCCGCCTACAGCAAAAACCTTGGTTCCCTTTGATTTTTCAGTACCGATGTTTGCGAACCATTCCGCACCCTTGAGTAGTATCATCGGTATATTTGCATATGTTTCAACATTGTTCAGTATCGTAGGCTGTCCGAACAGACCCTTGACTGCAGGGAAAGGCGGTCTTGGCTTAGGTTCGCCGCGGTGTCCTTCGACAGAAGTCATGAGTGCTGTCTCTTCACCGCATACGAAAGCGCCGGCGCCGAGTCTGACGTCGAGATTGAAATCGAAGCCTGTGCCGAATATGTCTTTGCCGAGCAGTCCGTATTCTCTGGCCTGGTTTATCGCGATCGTAAGTCTTTCAACGGCGATCGGATATTCAGCTCTGACATAGACGTAACCCTGGTTCGCTCCGATGGCATATCCGGCGATAGTCATCGCTTCGATAACTGAGTGAGGGTCGCCTTCGAGGACTGATCTGTCCATGAATGCACCGGGGTCGCCTTCATCGGCATTGCAGCAGACATATTTCTGTGCGACCTGCTGAGAAGCGGCAAAGGCCCATTTCACACCTGTAGGGAAGCCTCCGCCTCCGCGCCCTCTGAGCTGAGAATCCTTGATCGTATCTACGACGTCTTCAGGCTCCATCTTGGTGAGGACCTTTTCAAGCGCCAGATATCCGTCACGAGCTATGTATTCATCTATGTTTTCAGGGTTTATCGCACCGCAGTTCCTGAGTGCGACACGCTTCTGCTTAGAGAAAAAGTCGACATTTTCGAGCGCGTTTTCGATCTTTTCGGCCTCCTTGTCTCCGGCCAGAAGTCTCCGTACAGGAGTACCGTTCATGATGTGGCTTTCGAAGATCTCGTTCACATCTTCCGGCTGTACCAGTGTGTACATGATGTGTTCAGGGTAGAACATCATGATAGGGCCTTCTGCGCAGAGCCCGAAGCATCCTGTTTTGACGACCTTGATGTCATCTTCGAGCTGGTTTATCTTGATCAGGCTTTCCAGTCCCTCGATGATCTTCATGGAATTTGAGGACGTACATCCCGTTCCTCCGCATACCATGATGTGCATTTTTCCGCCTTCTTTAGTAGGCGATGCATCCGGATTTACACGGATCATGAGGTCGGCCTGTTTGCTTTCTCTTATTTTATTGATATCCGCAATGCTCTTTATCATCATTCCACCTCCTCAAGCTTGTCGAATCTGTCGATTATGCCGTCGACGTCATCAGGCACCAGTTTACCGAAGACTTCGTCGTTGATCGTCACTACAGGCGCCAGCCCGCATGCTCCGATGCATCGGCATGCATCGAGAGAGTATCTGCCATCTTCCGTGCATTCTCCGACGTCGATCGAAAGCCTTGTCTTGAATTTGTCAAGGATATCATTAGCGCCCTTGACATAGCATGCAGTACCCATGCATACGTTGATCTGGTACTTGCCTTTAGGATTTATGGAAAACTGTGTGTAAAAGCTTACTACGCCGTATACCTCGGCCAGAGGGATCTCCAGCTTTTCAGCGATATCTCGCTGTACTTCAAGCGGCAGGTAGCCGTATATTTCCTGCGCTTCGTGGAGTACAGGGATGAGTGCGCCCTGAGTATCTTTGTACTTTGCAATGATTTCGTCTAGTTTTGCAGCGTTTTCTTTCGCTGTGGTACACATCGTGCAACTGTTGCTCATGCAAATCTCCTTTCGTGGGTTACGTGATTCTGAAAATTGCGATTTTTGGAAACTATCCATATAATACAATTATTCTCGATATGCTGTCAATGAAAAAAGAGGGCGCTTTACTGAAAAACGTTAAAAAAATATCCAGGGATGCGGCCGGGCGCATCCCTGGAATATTGCAGATCTTTATAAAGTTTTAAAAGAAAGATGATGACGGTAATGCAGAATATTTTTCGGCGGCAAAAAACGCTACATATATATAGTCGTTTATGTGTCTGTGCGTCGTATAAGACCGGCAGGCTGCAGGCGCATCAGACTGTCCGGGCTATATCGTCTGCAGCAGCGCATGCAGATGAATAGGCAAACTGGAGATTGTATCCGCCGGTGATGCCGTCGATGTCCAGAGCTTCTCCGATGACGTAGATCCCCGGAAGCTTTTTTGCCTGCATAGTCGACAGATCGATACACGAAAGATCCACACCTCCGCTTGTGCACATGGCTTTACTGAAGCCTGACACGGAGCTGATCTCGAAAGTCTCTCCGGTCAGCTGCGCGGCAAGCCTTTTGAGCGATTCGCCGTACCGGGACGTCAGCAGCTGGCAGAAGCGCTTAGGCAGGCCGAATTCATCGGCGATGACATTGGAAAGTCTGGCACTGTTTTGATGAGCAGCTTTTTTGAGTCTGCTGAGAACCGTATCCCGGTCGAGCGGATGCAGATAGCTGATCTGTATCATGCCGCCCGGCGATGCATATTTCGATATATTAAGAACGGCAGGACCCGACAGGTCGCCGTGTGTAAAGAGCAGGCCGCCGGAGTTAGAGGCTTCTTTTCTGCCGTCTTTCCATATCGAGACTTCGGCATTTTCGAAAGATATGCCGGAAAGCTCACCGTATGGGTAGTCTTTTACCTGGACAGATGACAGCGCGGGCTTCAGTTCCGTGCATTTGAGTTCGAGGTCGCGCTTCAGGATGCGGAATATCGAGCCGTCAGATCCTGTGCGCGGATATGAGCAGCCGCCGGTCGCGATGACAAGCGTCTTCGTGTCAAAGCGCTGCTCTGATGACAGCACTGTCCAGCCATGCGCGTTTTTTTCGATCTTTTCTGCAGGCGAATCGTATTCTATGGTGAATCCGCAATCTCTGCTTCTGCGCAGCAGCATATCGAGCACATCCCGTGCGTCCATAGATGCCGGGAAGACCTTGCCGTCTTCCCGGGTGACTGCAGGTACTCCGCCGCTTTCCATAAAAACGGTCAGCGATGTGTTGCTGTAGCGGTAGAGACATTTTCTGATCCTGCCGCCGTGCCTGCCGTAGCAGTCAATGAAATCCTTGATGGAGCCGGCGTGCGTTATATTGCACTGCCCGCTGCCGCTCATCAGCAGCTTGGTGCCGGGATGTTTTGTCTTTTCCAGTATGAGGCCCCTGACAGGTCTGTCCATCGAGGCGCTGCAGAAGAGGCCTGAGGCGCCTGCGCCGATTATTATACAGTCATATATCATCATCAGTTCCTTATGTGTTCCTTTCCGGTCGTGTGTCCCCGGAGGTATCGCTGTGTGCTCGCTATGTGCTCGCTCTGTGCTGCGAAAACCCCGGGAGATCTGAAATAGTGATTACAGTATATCACATATGAGCGGGTGCGAATATGCTCGTTTGATGCAGATATATCGCATTTTATGCTGGTGGAAAACATGAATGAAATAATGTATACTGAAATAAGGAAACGGAGGAAGACGTGGGAAAAGACATAGCAGAGACGATAAAACGTGCAGACAGATTCAAAGTAATACTGATCGGAGAAGGTATCCTTGTAGGACTTTTCGCAGGCTTCGTGGTGCTGCTCTACAGAGTGGCGCTGGAGTTTGCGGGAGAGTGGATGAAAGCGATAGTGGGATTCGCGTCGCAGAATGCGCTGAGTATGGCGGTATGGTTCGCAGCTCTGGCGCTCATGGCGTGCATAGTGGCGGCGCTCATCAGGTTCGATCCTATGATAGCAGGCAGCGGGATCCCTCAGGTCGAGGGCGAGGTGGCAGGCATGCTGGAACACAAGTGGTGGCGTGTCATCATAGCAAAGTTTGCAGGAGGCTTCCTGTGCATGCTGGGCGGACTGGCGCTTGGCCGGGAAGGTCCTTCGATACAGCTTGGAGCGATGGCCGGCAAAGGCGTTTCGAAAGCGCTGGACAGGGGCAAGACAGAAGCGCATTTCCTGATAACGTGCGGGGCGAGTGCAGGTCTGGCCGCTGCTTTTCATGCGCCGCTTGCAGGGGTGATGTTTTCTCTTGAAGAAATACACAAGAATTTTTCGGTTTCAGTTCTCATTTCCGTCATGACGGCGTCACTTACGGGCGATATATTGTGCTGTGTAGTGCTGGGGACGGATTCTGTGTTCAGATTTGAGATCACAGGAGCGATCCCGCCGAGATATTACTGGATGATAGTGGTACTCGGCATCATACTCGGACTGCTGGGCGCGTTTTACAACTGGTTCACGCTGAAGGTGCAGCACCTTTACGGCAGGCTCAGGGTGCCGAACGCAGTGAAGCTGATGATACCGTTCATGTGCGCGGGGATACTTGCGTTCACGGCTCCGGAGCTTCTTGGGAACGGTTTTGATCTGATAGAACAGCTTACGACAGGGTCGCATATGATGTTAGGCACGATACTGTTCCTGCTGATCGGAAGATTCATCTTCTCTGCAGTGAGTTTCGGTCCCGGATCTCCGGGCGGGATATTTTTCCCGCTGCTGGTGATCGGAGGATTCATAGGCGGTGCGTTTTCTACAGCTTGTACTGATATTTTCGGTATCACAGACGCATATATAAACAATTTCATACTTATCGCCATGGCGGGGTATTTTGCGGCGATCGTAAGAGCTCCGCTGACGGGTATAATACTGCTCTTTGAAATGTCGGGCACGCTCAACAACATGCTGTCGCTGACGATTGTCTCGGTCGTAGCGTACATAGTCGCTACACTGCTCGGGTCGAAGCCGATATATGAGAGCCTTCTGGAAAGGTTCATGGCAGGCAGAGGTCAGGCGAACGAGCCGGTCGACGATGTGAAACAGAAGGTGCTGAGCAATTTCGTGATAAAGAAAGGGTCGGATCTGGACGGCGCACTGATAAGGGATATATCGTGGCCGGAAAGGTGTCTGCTCGTTTCGATACAGAGAGGGGCACAGGAGATAATACCGAGAGGCAGCACGCAGCTCATGTCAGGGGATATCATCGTGACGATGACTGATGAGCGCGATATGACGGAGATAAGCAGGAAAGTGGAAGAGCTTTGCGCAGGACTCTAGGGTCGCGCCGGAACGTATATGAGCCTTTTATATGCATGGATCTGAGGACCGGGAATAATAAAACTCAGCAGGACGATAATCATAAGTATATCGGATCTGTACAGGTCTGAGGATCATGAAAAAGGGGGCTTGTTTATGAATTTGCAGAAGCTTTGCGAGAGGATCGGGTATGCCGTCGTTCAGGGTGAATCCGATGTCGAGGTTTCGGATATAGTATATGATTCGCGTGAGATGAGAGAGGGGACTGTATTCGTATGTATGACGGGTGCGGTGAATGACGGTCACCGGTATATCCGGGAAGCTGTTGAAAAGAAGGCGGCAGCGATAGTCGTCGAGAAGACGGTGGAGCTGCCTGAGATCCCGGAAGGCATCACTGTGCTGCAGGTGCATTCCACGAGGAAAGCGCTGGCGCACATGTCTGCCGCATATTTCGGGTATCCCGACAGAAAGCTCACGACGATAGGAGTCACGGGAACGAAAGGCAAGACTACGACCACATACATGATAAAGAGCATCTTAGAGCAGACCGGCAGCATGGTCGGACTGATAGGAACGATCTCAATGATTGCGGGAGATGCGACAGCTCCTGCCAGGAATACTACGCCGGAGTCATATGAGCTGCAGAAGGCCATGGCGAAGATGGTCGAGGCGGGCTGTGAGTATCTGGTGATGGAGGTCTCGTCTCAGGGGCTGAAGCTTGACAGGACAGCGGGACTCCAGTTCGACTACGGAGTTTTCACGAATCTGTCGCCGGATCATATAGGACCGGCGGAGCATGCGGATTTTGAAGAGTACATGATGTGCAAAGGCAGGCTGTTCAGACAGTGCGATACGGGTGTGGTCAATATCGACGATGAGCACGTCGGGCAGGTGCTGGATGGGCATACGTGCCGGCTGGTCACCTTTTCTGCTGAAAAAGATGCTGATCTCAGGGGATATGATATGAGGTTCCTGAATGAAAACGGCAGGCTCGGCATGAGCTTCAGGACAAAGGGCATCATGAACTGCAGTGCTAAAATATATATACCGGGAATGTTTTCCGTGAGCAACGCACTCACTGCGATGGCGGTGTGCTCGGCTGTAGGGATCCCGGAGGAAGCCGTACTTAAAGGGCTGGAAAAAGTGCAGGTCAGGGGCAGAGTGGAGCCTGTGCATGTTTCGGAGGATTTCAGCATTATCATAGATTATGCGCACAATGAAGTCAGCACGAGGAGCGTGCTGGAGACTCTGCGCAGATATGAGCCCGGACGTCTGATCGCGGTGTACGGATGCGGCGGCAACCGTTCGAAGGTCAGGCGCTACGACATAGGTGAGGTCGCCGGAGAGCTGGCGGATCTCAGCATACTGACGATGGACAATCCCAGAAATGAGAAGGTGTCAGATATCGATGCGGATATAAAGGTCGGCCTTGCGCGCAGCGGCGGGCATTTCATAGAGATCGAAGACAGGAAAGAAGCACTGGCATATGCGATAACCCACGCGCTGCCAGGAGACATGATCGTGACACTGGGGAAGGGGCACGAGGACTACTTCGAGATCAACGGAGTGAAGTACCACTTCTCCGAACGCGAAGCGATAAATGAGATAGTAGACGAAGTAAAAGACGGAAAACGGAATATGGAAAATGGAGTGAGCCTGCTGTAGCAGGCTCTTTTGCTGCTCGTCTCCTTTCTTAATGAATTCTTAATCAAATGCGAAACACGCATTAATGGCAATGGCACGATGCGTATGGTATAATTCAGGAACAAGGAGGTATTTGCGGTGATACAGCTAAAAAACGTTTCAAAGTACTATTACAGCAAAGGGATGATCGCGAGCGGGATAACGAAGGTAAGCCTTACTTTCGATCTCGGCGAATTTGTTGTGATAACGGGGGAGTCCGGCAGCGGCAAATCCACGCTGCTCAATGTGATATCAGGACTCGATTCATATGAAGAAGGCGAGATGTACATAGACGGCAGAGAGACCAGCCATTATCTCGCATCCGATTTCGAGGAGTACAGAAAGAAATATATAGGCAATATATTTCAGGATTTCAATCTCGTGAACAGCTATACAGTGTATCAGAACATAGAACTGATACTGCTGATAAACGGCTATTCAAGAGACGAGATAAGGCAGAGAGTACCCGATATAATAAGCAAGGTAGGGCTCGGGGAGTATGCAAAAACAAAAGTCTCAAAGCTGTCCGGAGGACAGCGCCAGAGAGTGGCGATAGCCAGAGCTCTGGCAAAGGATACAGACATCATAGTTGCCGACGAGCCTACGGGGAATCTCGACAGCGTGTCTGCAGAAGGTATCGTGCAGCTTTTGCGCGATATAGCACACGATAAACTTGTCATAGTGGTGACACACAACTTCGAGCAGTTCGAAAAATATGCGACGAGAAAAATAAAGATGCATGACGGCAAGGTGATAGAGGATATCCGTGAAACTCCGGCAGACATGAAGAACCAGGCTATGGATCAGCCTGCAGTCCTTTCCGAAAACAGGCATGAAGGCAGAAACATCACTGTCGGCAGCAGGGTGAGGCTGGGGGTCAGGAACACCTTCAACATACTGCCTAAGTTCCTGCTGCTCCTGCTCGTGTTCGTATTTCTGGTAACGGCTGTCGCTTCGCAGTACACTACTCTCAAAAATCAGAAGGCGGAGCAGGACAAGCTCGGCTTCAACGACTATTTCCGGAATTACAGCGAAGACAGGGTGGTGCTGAAGAAAGAGGATGGGTCAGCTTTCACAGCAGAAGACCTTGCGGCTATCGCGGATACTGCGAATATCAAATCAGTAGTACAGGCAGACATCATGCTCGACGATCCGGTTTATATCGAGCAGGGAGACCTCGCATATGCCGGATATCCGAGGCCGATCAGCGAATTTCAGGGAACACTCGCGGCGGGCGTGATGCCGGAGGCAGAGAACGAAGTCATACTTGAGGCTTACGAGGAGGGGATAGATCCGTCAACTGTGGAAGATGATATACTGGGCAAAACTTTCAGGATCACTCTTGAAGAAGACAAGACGATCGATGTCACTGTGACAGGACTGGCGTATAAAGCGCAGGACGGCGGGTTTTATTACAGCAGCGGCGATCTTTACATGAGCGACCAAATGATGAACAGTCTGCTGAAGGATTCATACAGGACCATCAGTACAGTAAAGGTCCTTATAAACGGTAAAGAGCAGCAGCACCAGGAGGGGAGCCCGTTGTACAGACTTGTACCGAACAGCAATGTGCCACAGGGGAAGGCGATCGTATCGGAAGATATGAACACATTCTATGATACTGCAGATGCTGAGGGGAATTCAAAGGGCAAGACGATAAGTGTTACAGTGAAGAACATTTTTTATTCTCAATCTTTAGACCTGCAGGTTTCAAACACGTACAGCAAGAAAACGTTCGAGAAGGTGACCGGCGTGTCTGACTACGATGCAAACAACGGGACGATATATGTCAGCCAGGCAGATTATGACAATCTGTTCGGAAAAGGCAATTTCCAGACGAGCGTATACGTGAAGAATGTGAAGGAAATCGATGCGACGCTTGAAAAGCTCAGGGCGATGGGATATACGACGCTCCCGCTCAAAGACACGCTGATAAACATGTTTTCAGACATAACATCGATGATCGCGACTCCGATGGCCGTTGTCATGACAATGGCACTGTTTTTCATCGCATATTTCGTGATAAGGCTGATCCTCAAATCGCGCTCGACATATTTCAGTATACTCAGGATGCTCGGAATGGCGAAAAAGCATATCAGGAGGATCCTGGATGTGGAAATGCTGCTGACAGTGAACATCGCATATTTCATCTTTATAGGATGTGCATTCATGGTGCATTACGGCGTGATCGATGTGGAGTACATCAGGAACCTCATCGAATACATGACGGTGCGTGATTATGTGATCCTCTACGCGATACTCATGTTCATGGCATATCTCATTTCAGGCAAATTCGCAAGGAGCCTGTTCAGGAAGACTGCCATGGGAACGTTCAGGGAGGAGGAGTGATCATGCTGAGGCTTGAAAATGTAAACAAATATTTTAACAAAAACAGAAAAAACGAGATACATGTCATAAACGAAACCTCTCTTGAAATGGGGAGCACAGGCCTTGTAGCGCTGCTCGGACCGAGCGGATGCGGGAAGACCACGCTGCTCAATGTGATAGGCGGACTCGACAAGGTCAACAGCGGCAAAGTGTTCGTCAACGGACAGCGTATAACGCGGCGCTCATCCGGGAGAATAGACAAGATAAGGAATCTCAACATAGGCTATATATTCCAGAACTACAACCTGGTTGAAAATATGACTGTGTTCGAAAACGTCGCTGTTGCGCTCAGGATGGCAGGTGTCAAAGACAAGAAGGAGATCGAGGAAAAGGTCAACTACGTGCTGGAAAAGGTCGGGATGTACAGATACAGGAACCGTTATGCCGACATGCTTTCCGGCGGTGAGCGCCAGAGAGTCGGGATCGCCAGAGCCATAGTAAAAAATCCGGCTATTGTCATAGCTGATGAGCCTACGGGAAACCTCGACAGCAAGAACACACTCGAAGTAATGAATATAATAAAATCGATATCACAGGAAAAGCTAGTTATACTCGTGACACACGAGGAGTCTCTGGCTAAGTTCTATGCGTCCAGGATAATAAGGCTGCTGGACGGGCGGGTGGTTTCCGACGAGGAAAATCTGAATTCCGAAGGACTGGATTATCGCATAGAAAACAAAATATATCTGAAAGACATAAAGGATCACAAGCGAATAAACTCATCGCAGTACAGCATAGATCTTTACAATGACGACAACAGCAGCATCGGCCTGGATATCGTGATAAAGAACAGGAACATCTACATCAGGACAAAGTCTGCAGAAGACAGGATAGAGATCATAGACGACAATTCCAGTCTGGAGTTTGTGGACGATCACTACAGACACCTGACTAAAGAGGAGCAGGCTGCGAACAGCTTTGATCTGAGTCGCCTCGAAACAGACGGCGTACGCAAATACAAGTCGATAATAAATCCTGTCAGCATGTTCCGCAAAGGCTTCAAGACCGTTGCGAACTACAATGTGCTGAAAAAGATCCTGATGGTCGGCTTCCTGATATCGGCGATGTTCATGACGTATGCAGTGTCGAATATTGCGGGAGTCATGAATGTCACCGACGATGAATTTGTAAAAGAAGACAAAGCCTACCTGACGCTGGTGAGCAAGAAGACGGAGGTGCAGACTTACCAGAAATACGAAAATGACGAGTCGTTCAGCTATGTGATGCCGGGCGATTCCAGGATCGTCATGAAAATGCCGTACAGCAGCTATTTTCAGACCCGTTACGGATCTGCGCGATTCGAGGGTTCGCTTTCGGATGCAGGCAGACTGGATGAGTCAGATCTGATAGCGGGAAGGCTGCCGGAGCAGAGCAATGAGATCGTTATCGACAAGATGGTGCTTGACAGTGTCATAGACGATCAGATGAGCAAATCTGCAGGCTACGGAACACCAAAGAACTTCATAGACGGTGTGGTGCCGGTGAACAACATGCCGGACTTCGTGATAGTCGGCGTCAGCGATATGAAAAATCCGTGCATATATGCGAGTCGTGATGTTTTCATCAACCTCCTGGCCAATACAGGGTCTGCAGAAGATGGCGAACCGGTCGACAATAGCGTAGATGCCGGCGGCAGCGGACTGATAGACTACAGCCTCAAATCGTCAGATGTCACGCTGACTAAGGGAAGCTGGCCTGTAAACGACTATGAAGTCATCGTAAACGAAAAGAACAAGGAAAACATGCCGCTGAACAAAGAGATATCACAGAAGGTCAACGGGACAAAACTGAAGGTGACCGGCTACTTCAAAGATAAGAATGACAGCGATTTTATGCTCGTGAATAACAATACTGTCAAGTATGATCTGATAAGAAGCAAGGAAAATGTGACGCTGTGCCCTGTCGACAAGGAAGCCTCGCTCGAAAAGCTGAGAGCTGAAAAGGTAAACGTTAAGGACACCTATGAGGACAGCAGGCAGCAGTATATGAGCAAGATGTGGTCATCGATGCTTTCCACGCTGGTGATGGCCGGTGTGATACTGGTAATCTCTATAATCGAGATCTATCTTATAATAAGAGCTTCGTTCCTGTCACGCGTAAAGGAAGTAGGCGTGTACAGGGCGATCGGCGTCAAGAAGGGTGATATATACCGGATGTTTATGGGAGAGATATTCGCCATCACTACGATCGCCGGTATGCCGGGATTTGCGCTGATGACATTCTGCATGTACAAGATCTCGAAGATCTCGTATTTCAGCGATTCTTTTCTGGTAACGGGAACGACATCAGTCATATGCCTTGCGCTGATATACGGTATAAATCTGCTGTTCGGGCTGCTGCCGGTGATGAGAACGATGAGAAAGACGCCGGCAGCGATACTCAGCAGAACAGATGTGAACTGATCCGGAGAGCGCAGCAAAAGCTTCGGGTCGGGAACAGTCTCAGGTATTCAGATCATGTCCTCAGGATACTCCACACGCACTCGAGCAGAGTCAGTGCAAGTATGATGTTGATCGCCCTGAAATGCTTTAAATAGAATTTCTGGATAAACATCCCTGCAGCTACCCACGTGGCTGTAGCGACAGAGCCGATAGTGGCGATGAACATCTCGAAGCCGAACAGCACCCAGAACGACGTGCTGTAACCCGTGACGTAACCCGTAAGCGCAGTGATGCCGAACAGATATATCTTTACATTGACGAATTGAAGAAGGAAGCCTTTTGCAAACGAAGCAGAGGCTCCTTTTTCATCTGCGTCAGGTTTGCTTATCGCGATGTGGAAGGCGAGCCACAGTATGTAGACTGCACCGATGTATTTGATCACCATGAGCGCTTTCGGGATGATCGATCCCATGCCGAAAACGAGTATGCAGCATATCGTCTGGACTGCGTAGTAGCCGGTGAATATGCCGAGGAAAAGCGGCATGCCTTTTTTCCAGCCGTAGTTCGTGACGGTGTTGAGCGCCAGTATGTTTCCCGGGCCGGGCGTGAATGCGTTTATAACTGCGTATATGAAAAAGTTGAGTAATACATATCCGGGCATGTCGTGTCTCCTTGAAAGTCGTTGATGTTGTCTTGGTCAGCTTATGTGGTTTATATGAAAAAGTCTGAGTCTGCGTGTCTCGTGTAGTTTTCCTTCAGCATTTCAACGTGAGAGAGGAATGCTGGATCGTCGAAGTATTTCGCGTGTGCAGGGCACTGTTTGATGCAGGCCTGGCATTTCACGCAGATGCCGGTGACGAGCTTCGGGTCTTCGTGCGAGATCGATCCCATTGGACATACGTCTGCACATATACCGCAGCCATTGCAGAGCTCTTCTTTTGTTTTGGGCTTTGCCCTGAGGAAAACTGCGGGCTTGCCGTCGGTGCCAAGCGGTGTGTAGTAGCGGGTCACGGGTTCTTCACCGTTCACTGCGACTGGTGCAGGTATGCTGTCAGGGGTTATTGCAAGTGCTTTTTCGGCAGCTTTACATGCAAAGGCGCGGATATCGGCGATGTCGGCAGCATCCGGGCGCCCGGGTGCGAGCTTATCGGAAAATGCGTGTTCGCATACGACACCTGCGCCTGCGATAGTGTGGAAACCGTTGTTTTCCAGTTCGTTGCGCAGCTCGATCAGCGCGTTGTCATAGCTGCGGTTGCCGAAACATACCACCGGTATCGCGAGCGCGCCGTCAGCCTTGAAAAGCTCCTGGACGAACGGCAGGAATTTATTCGGTATGCGTCCTGCGTAGACCGGAGTGCCGAATACGACCAGCTCATCAGATGCAAAGTGCCTCGTCTCCCGGTGCGCTGCGGGAAGCGTGAAATCATCTTCACTCATCGGGACATCGAGCTTTTGTGCGATCGCTTCAGCCATTGCGCATACAGTTTTTCTGACATTTCCCGTGGGACTTATATATACAGCTGCAACTTTTGATATCTTCATAAGAAAACTCCTTTCATATATATGTCGGTCGAAGGCCGACATAAAGGTTATCCTTGCCAAAGGGTTTCATCTGTTTGTCAGCGTAGCGACATCAGGTTATACCCCCCGCGGTGTTTCATTTATTATAGCATAGGTGCATGGTGTATGGTCAGCGATAGTCGCATTTAAGACACTGTATCAATGTATAGAAATCAATGTTTTGGATAAGTTTTCCAAATATAAAAAGCCGCAGGATTTCAGCTGAAGCGGGGCCTGCGGCTGAGTTTATTAGTACGATATACAGATCGTTTATCAGTCGCTGTTACGGCACAGCTTGCCTTTGACAGCGGCTGTTATGTTTTTCAGGTCGAGTTCCATCGCAAACACCCCGATAAGCATCATAGCTGCACCGATATATGCACGCGGCAGGAGCCTTTCCCTTGCGAACACGAATGCTACTATCGCTGCAAATACCGGCTCAAGCGCAAAAATCACACCGACGTGAGATGCCGTCGTATGCTGCTGAGCGATCGCTTGAACGATGAATGCAACTCCCGTACAGAAGATCGCCAGGAAACTGATCGCACCCCACACCGGAGCCGAAGCCGGAAGGTGAGGCTCTTCAAACAGCAGCGCCAGTATAAGCATGATAACACCCGTGAACCCTAGCTGGAAAATACCCAGCTGAAAAGCATTTACTTCCTCTTTTGAAACGGCGGATTCCGTGATGAGCAGATCGGCCGCATAGGAGACTGCACACATGAGACAGAATATATCGCCCGGCGCCATCTGGAACCGCTCGTTAAGAGTCATGAGAGCGACGCCGATAAGACACATGAGGACTACGATCGCAAGCTTTTTGTCAGGCTTCTGCTTTTTTATAAAAAATGCAAGCACAGGTGTGAATACCACAGTGAGAGAACTAAGAAAACCTGAATTTGAAAGACTCGTGTATTTTACACCGAAAGTAACTCCGGTGTAAACAAACACAAGAGCAATCGAAATGATCATCGAATATTTAAGCGTAGTCCTGTTGACTGTGCGGAGCTTTGGAAATGAGACCGCTGCAGCGATCACAAATGCACCGCAGAACCTGAACATGTTGATCGTGAAAGGTCCCAGCTCCCGCAGACATATATTCATAAAAAAATATGATACTCCCCAGCACAAGGTCACCAGGACCAGCATCATATCAGCTTTGCGTTGTGTGTTCATAAATGTCGTCTCCTTCAGATGGTCTATTTATGGTTGCATCCCGGGTTCGCGTTCTTGTGGCCAAAACCGGTTGCAAAGAAATAGAATTTAGCATGTAATGATTATATAATAATGTATATGTAAAAGGCAATCTTTCGGGGTCCTAAAAAGAGCGCTCAAGGGAATCTCAAAAGCTGAAAAAGAGCTCGGAAAGGGCGCATCACAGAGAACGAAAATAGAAAAAATGGCAAATGTATAAAATTCATGCTGTTTCAAGGGATTTCGTAACAGTCGCGATCTAAAAAAATTGAATATACATATACATGTATAAAACAAGCGATGAGTGCATAAATATGCATAAAAACATTAAAAAACTGAATATCACAGCTTGACAGCAGCGCTTTGCAAGGTCAGCAGAGTAGGATTGAAATCCATTTACGAAAGCAGTAGAAATCAGATCAAAAAAGTACAATGAACTGTTACGGAAACCCCTGTTTTGAGATGATTTTTATACATTTCGCATTTTGGAAAAAGCGCAGCGCTAAAAATTCAAGTGCATAATGGATGAATATAAAAATCTCAGAAGCAAAAGCCACTGAGATTTTTATTTTGGTACTCCCTAGGGGAGTCGAACCCCTGATTCCGCCGTGAGAGGGCGACGTCTTGACCACTTGACCAAGAGAGCATATTTGATTTACGAATGAAAGTATACCACAGCGCGTAGTAAAAGTCAAAAGTCTTTTGATCACTAAGTAAATATTTTTGTCCGGGCATTATTACAGCATTAAACATTAATGTCAGGATCAGATATTTCAACCTTTTTTTCTACATTATAATGCAGTGGATTTTTTCCGGCAGCATGCATGGAGCATCAGTGATCTTTATGGGTTTTTATCTCTGCTTCAACCGGCGCAAAGTGCAGACATAATGACATAAAATGTGGGAAATAATCGCAGGTTTCAAAATATATGTTTCGACGCAGGATCTCTGTATGGTAAAATAAAAAAGACCGTCAGCGGTACGCAATGTCATTAAGTTAAGCGACATTGGACCGGGCGTTTCTTAAAACAACAAGACAGAGTATATCTCAAAAAGGTATGCTCTGTTGTTTT
>NZ_JAOQJP010000016.1:0-50129 GCF_025567305.1 Brotomerdimonas butyrica | reverse complement strand
AAAAAAAAACAACAGAGCATACCTTTTTGAGATATACTCTGTCTTGTTGTTTTAAGAAACGCCCGGTCCAATGTCGCTTAACTTAATGACATTGGCACGTAACTGCCGCCTTCTCTGTTTCATATTTATCTGATTATGTTTTTCACTACACCATCGGATATCAGCGTCGGTCCGCCGAGAACCGCAGCTTTCTTTATACCTGCGCTCTTCGCATAAGCCACCGCATCGCTGTACCCACTGTTGTCTGTCAGTATCAGCGGAGCTTTTATGGAAAGCGCCAGCGGTCCGCCTGCAAGGCCGTCAGGGAAGTTCATGGCATATGCCAGTACTGCACTGTCACTGCCATCAGTGAAGAACTTCTCCGCTACCGCCACCGACGTCAGGTATCTGTTCTGTCCGGCTACACGCTCACACTTATCGTCCTGATCATATTTCTTCAGCTGTGTTCCGATCTTATCGCTTACTACGCCTGTTCCGCCTATCAGATAGATATCATTTATCTTCATGCTGCCTAAGTATTTCTTCTGAGTGTCATCCACTCCGCTGCCTGCAACGAGCAGTATCGGTTTGCCGACTGCTGACGCCGACAGGCTGTCTGCAAAGCCCTCGCCTGTGCACACGAGCAGATCTTCCTTATCCACGCCTGCAGCTTTTAGTATCGCTATATTGGTCTCGTATCTCGTCTGACCGCCGAGTCGTTCTACTTTGAAATCTCCCAGACTCTTTTCGAATCTTGAGGTCACTACACCCGTTCCGCCAAGCAGATATACTGTACCGCCTTTCTTCAGGTTCTTGTTTATGTACTGCTTGACATCAGCTTCGGTATTCGCATCCTTGCCGACCAGCATCACAGGAGCATCCTTCACCTTTGCCAGATAACTGCCTGCCAGCGCGTCCGGATAGTCAGCTCCGCTTGCTACTATGATATTATCGAACTTGTCAACTCCAAGACTCTTCTTCAGAGCATCGGCAGCGGCAGTCGAAGTGGCGTAACGGTTGTCGCCTGCGATCCTGATCATGCTTTTACCACCTGATACTTTATCAAAGGCATCTGATGAACCACTATCTTTCTTATATATTTTAAAGTTCTTTATCACAGTTCCTGTATATGACCCCTGACCGCTTATAGTGACCGTTGCCTGTCCAACTTTCCTGTTATTCTCATACTTCAGAATATAGTCGACTCCTTCTGTCAGAATTTTATCACCATCAGTTATAACGATATCCTGCTCTATATCACTGCCGGTATATTCTTTATCAGCAATCCCTGTAATCTTCAGCGTGCTTATATCAGTCTCTTCCTGTGCACCTTTCTGCCATACAGTCACCTTGTATTTCTGAGTGTTTTTTCCATTTGCAGAAGTCACGGTGAATTCCAGTGTATCACTTGTCTTGTTATATGCCTCTGGGCGCTTGTAGATATCCGGCTCCCATATCAGGGATGTATTGCCTTTATCATCCACAGTTGCAAAGTTCCTGGTTTCTGCATACAAATTGAATCTGACATCTTTTGCTGACTTGTTGACCGGTGCCGTAACATGTGCTCCAGCTTCAGTCTTGGCTGCTTCGATATCCACAGGTACATACTGATCTTCTTCGGTCATATAAATATCACCATATAAAAGCTGCAGTGCTTCAAGCTCGGTACTGCTGCCATCTCTGTCTTTTACAATAGTGATCTTGTATTTCTGAGTGTTCTTTCCATTTGCAGAAGTCACGGTGAATTCGACCGTACATTTTCCATTGCCGTCCAGATCATAGCTTTCCTCCAGCCCGGAAACTTCTGCAAAGTTTTCCGGATCATTAAGCCCGGTCAATATGCTGCCGCAGCGTTCTTTATCATAATAGTACGGCAGCACGATCTCTGCACCTTTGCTCGTCATCGCTGCCTCTAAATCCACGGATAATGCATCATACAGTTTATCTCCGGTTTCATCATACGACTCACCATCCCAGAACAGGAACGCCAGATCATTCAACTCTGTGCTGCTGCCATCACTTTCAGTAAAATTCAGCACAAAATCATGCTCTGTGCCGTCAGAATCCCTGAATACATATTTTTTCTGAAGTGAATTCCTGAGATCTGCACTGATATCTTTTTTACCGACCATACTATACCCGTCACCGACGTTTATGCCGGCGCCTTCAAAATTCAACTCCCAGAATATATTAACTTTCCAGCCCTTATCCAGTACTCCATATGGCAGTTCTACCTCAGCTCCATTTTCTGATACTGCCTCAGATATCATCACAGGTATCGCTATCATTCGCGTCGGATAACCTGATTCATCCACAGACTCCGGATCTGCCAGCTGGATGCCTACTATGCCTTCGAAGTCTATTGTCCGCAATGCATCATCTCTTTCAACTACACTTATGATGTATGTCTGCTTTTCTGTTTTATCGATAGACTCCGACTCTACTGAACAGTACCACACACCATCTTCAAATACTGTAATATCCTTTTCAAATGAGCTTCCATCAGGATAATAGCCTTCGAGTTTGATTCCTTTTTCACGGTCATATGAAGACGGCAAAGTTAAAGAGATACCTTTGCCGATATTAACACTAAAATCTGCGATTTCTGTATTTGAAACTTTATCAAAATAACTGATCTTGCAACCGTATGGCACTGGGTCATTATTCTTTTTCCAGAAAGCATACAGCTGATCTGTATCTTTGCTGACATAACTACCTGGCATAGGCGCACCCACATAATATGCCCATCCAAGGAAGGCATATCCCTCTCGCTCAGGCTCAGGAAAATCAGCAGTCTCCATCATACCCGTATCATCTGTAAATGATACGTCATATTCTTTGATTTCCTCACCTGTGTCCTTAAACGTTCCTCCAGCTGCATTTAAAGTAATAGTTTTAATTTCACCATAGGAAATGTTCGTATTTGCACTGATGCATATAGCGCTGATCAATACAAACGCAAATAGTATCCGCACTCCTCTTCTCATCATACTATGCATTGCATACCTCCCTGTAAATACAGACTTGATTCAGATATTCTAAATCATTCTCATTATACCATTAAAGAAAGGAAAAACAACCATATAAGCAATATTTACATGATTATTTTTACTATTTTGAACATTATTACTTTTTAATTGATGATTGCTTTTGTAACGGTCAGCAAAATATATACTTCTTTAATCAAAAAACAACCGCACAAGTATCGTCCCTGCACAGTTGCTTTCATTCATCATTTCTTATTGATTATTTCTTATTTACTTCAACAACATTTTTCTTACGCTTTACTAAAAAATCCAAAGCTAATCTGCATATCTCACACAGTTCGGTCTTAAAGTAAACTGCTACAGCTATAAGTATGACAGCATTGATAGCATATATCAGCCATCCATCTATCAGTACGTTAAGTGCACTTGACACTATCAGCACTGCGGTCACGAATATATATGCACCTAGCGGAAAGCTAAACCATATTTTCCTTGATATCACTGTCCTTACCCAGAAAAATACAGCATATGCGAGGCCTGTCGCTATCGATGCTCCTACCGCTCCCCATACGGGTATCAGCATCCAGTTCAGGGCGATATTCACTATTGATGAAACAACTGATACAACTATCAGGTTCATTGTCTTCTCCTTGAAATATATGCCCATTACCGTAACTTCTGATATAGTGTACATGATCGGATACATCATCAGGAACGGTGCGATCTTTACTGCTTCTGAATACTCATCGGACAGTATCATGAATATCACATCTTTTACCAGCAGTACACACACGAATATCGCAGTCATTATGAATGCAACGATGCGTCCGGCTTTCACAAAATTATTTTTTTCAACATTTTCATTATTCCACTGATGCGCTACAGGTACCCAGAAACTCGTAAAACATGCCTGTATTATACCGATTATATTAGCAACTTTAAAAGCGACTTCATACATTCCCAGCTCTGAATAATCACAGAATCCTCTGAGCATGACCTTGTCCATACCGCTAAGTGCCCATCCGATTATCATGGTCGGCACTATAGGCAGTCCAAACCTGACAAGTCTCTTCATTTCGCGTCTGTCAAGCAGTGAAAATCTTATCCTGAAACGACTTTTTTCTATAAACAGGATCACGCCTGTATATATCAGCTGCGCAAGTGTCGTCCCTATCACTATGGCTCTGAAGCTCCTCTCGTATCCAACAAGCAGCAGTACCATACATACAAGAGTAAGCGCCTTCAGCAGTATCGACATCATAGAATAAAGCAGTCCTTTTTGCTGCATCCTTATATCCATCAGCGCAAACTTTTCTGCAGCAAGCCCCGGGAGTATCACCATCAATGCATATATACACAGCATTTCGCTATCTGTATCAAACAGCAAAACAGACACATCTTTTCTAAATATGAATATCACGATGTCTATCAGTGTGACCAGTACTATTGAAGGCAGCATCGCATTCGTAAGCAGCTTTATCTTGTCCTCTGATTCATAATATCTCTTCGTATATGCATGATCCATCCCGAGAAACACGAACATCTGAAGGATAGATATCGCCAGTGTGAACATGCTTGCTCTTCCGTATTCATCCGGTGTTATAAAATACGTGATGACCGGCACTGTAATAAACCCTAATACCGCTCCTATTATCGGTCCTACTGAAAACTGTCCTAATTTTTTTATTAAACCTTCCAATTTATTATCCTCTGTAATCTATGTTCCACTTCTCTAACATCTTCATGGCTCTCACATTGTCATTTCAGGCAAAACTCATGCTACACATATTGCAGTCTTTTCAGTCAGCATTATCCGGTATATCGTCGCTGGAATTTTTATCTCCTTTTGTCAAACATATATATATATCGCTTAGCTGTCTTGCAATAGCATTTGGAGAAAAATTGTTTTCAGCATATCTGGAAATTTCCATAGAAGAATAATTTTTATACTGCGCAGCCATAGACTGCATAGCTGATTTGATATCATCTTTATCATCTTCAACAATGCATCCGCATTTTTCATTTACAAAGCTTTCTGGACCACCTGATCTGCATGATATTACGGGAAGCCCACATGCCATAGCTTCTATATATGCCACCCCAAAAGTTTCTTTTCTTGACAAAAGAACAAACGCATTCGAATGTTTATATTCTTTTGCCAGCTCATACCTAGGCCGGTTTCTCATTAAAAACACGTTGCTTTCCAATTCCAGATCATGAATCAATTCATTTAGCCTTTTATATTCTGGTCCATCACCAAATATTTTTAAAATATAATTAGGATCGTTGTTAAATGCAAGTTTAAATACTTTAATTAACAAGTCCATTCTTTTATTAGTTGTCAGATTTCCTGCACTAACGAAAACAAAAGGTTTACCCTCTATATTTTCCCTGTCATGCATATTAAAAATACTGTTATCAAACACATTGTAAACAGTCCTGCACTTTACATCAAAGTTATCCATAATTGTTTCTGAAAGGCTTTCACTGACTGCAATCAGAGCATCAGCATTTTTATATGTGAACTCACACTCCTCAATGATGCGCTTCTTTAAATATATCCTTTTATTGTGAACAAGACTTGAATGCTCTGTTACAACAACAGGTACGCTTCCTTTTAGACTTCTTTTACCTTTTACCGCAATATATGATTCCTCTAGAAAATGTGAATGTATGATATCAAACCTGCCATATTCCTTTGTCAGGCGCTTAAATCCATCTATAAAACACATTTCCTCGATCACAGCTGAATACTTTCTAGGAATAGTACTTACCGGAAAACTATACTGTAATATATGAATACCTCTATGATTATGCTTCCTGATCCCAAGCTTCCTCTTTCTTCTAATAGACCTCATATCTAATGCTAAAACCACAACATCATGCCCAAAACCGGACAATGCCAAAGCCTGATCAAATGCGAAACTAGAATCATAATTATCTATAAGGTTACCCGTTACAATACAAATCTTCATAAGTCATCAAGAAATTCTTCTTTACCTCCCCATCCATATTTTATCTGCTTATTATCTTTCTTAATAAAATCGACAATTTATCGATTTTATATTCATCATGCTGATGAATCTGAGATGCCATTATAGCCTCAAACTCATCATCCGAAATACCCATTTTCTCCTTTATGATAGCTATATACTCACGCATCAACTCTTCATCCACGATTGGTTTTTCGATTTCTTTAAGAGCCTCTTCTCTTGTCATCTGTCCTGATACGATCATGCTTGACAGATGTGAGGTTCTTTTATCTACCCCAAACTTGTTCGGCAACCAATACAACTGCAAAAAAGCAGTTAAAACATTCTCCAAATGCTTTCTGCCATAATATTTAAAATCACAAAACTCTTTTAAATCTAATAAAGCTTGCTCTCTATTATAATTTATATAGTTTAATGGTCTAAGGTTGACTAATTTCCCAGTTTTCATCATTAAATATTTTTTGTATGATGAAATGAATTTCAGTTTATCTATTGGCGCATGTCCAAATCTTTTATTTATATCCTTTAGATTGACGATATCCATTGCATTATATGTATTACCCTGCTGCAGAATGCTTTCCAAAGCAAAATTTCCACCTGAAAGAAAATACTTTATCCTGCTCTTTTCTGCAATATCATATAAAAAAGCAAATAAAATGTTATCCTGTGGAATCGCTAAATTAGGCACACCTGCGCGCATATATGCTTTGGTCAGCTCATTGAACTGATATGCATCTGGCTTTATTACTTTTAATTCAATCTGCGCAGCCTTGCACAACTTTTTTATATTTTCTTTTGATACATCTGTATCAAAGCCATCATCGATATGCACTGCCATGATCCTCAGTCCCCATTTATAGCCTAAATATGCAAGGTATGCAGAATCCAGTCCACCTGAAATACCCATGAGGCAATCATAATCCTTGTCTTTATTAACTCGCCTTATTTCATCGAGCATTTTTTCCAATCGCCGCTGACCTTCTTCATTTGGAAAATATGTCGTCGTATTTATCTCACTTAAAGCTTTTGTGCAATAATTACACACTCCATTCGAATCAAATCTTATTGTTGGATCAGAAGCATTATCCATAATGCATCTGCTACATCTCTGATATCGCATACTAACTCTCCTTATAACAGTTTGTAATATTTTTGCAAATCGTTTTACTACTCTCGCTACAAATATCATTTCCAGCTCGTTATACTGCGTTGTACATCAGTCAGATCTAACTGACATATATATCCAGCCACTCATTTCTCACAGTATCCCATGAATAATTCCTGTATATTATCTCAGAATTTCTTTCACTATCGATCCTGATTTCTCCATCAATCAGCTTTTTAAGACATTCTTCAAGCATATCAAAATCATCATAGCGGCAATACTCTATGCCAAGCCTGTCAAACTCATCATATCGTATCCAGACTGGATTGATGAGATCAGTACCTGCATAAATATACTCCCTTATCGTGCTTGACAGTGCATCTGTCACCTGCGCATGTATAAATATATCCATTGCGCATCTCAGTTCAGCGATCCGCTCAAGAGATATCATTTCATCCATTATAATATAACTGATTCCCGAAGCAGTCAATGCAGCTCTAAGCTCGTCCATATACGAAAAAGTACAATCCGGGACATGCAGCATGAGCTCGATCCTGTTTTTAGAACTTTCATCCATTCTGCCCAGTGCCTGTATGACCTTAAGATGCTGCTGCTTTTGACTGCCGTTATACCCTACTGCAACAGATATTCTGTCTGGATCCAGCCCAAATCCGCCTTTTAACTTATTTTTGCTTTTACCCTCTTTTGCTTTCCTTATTTCTTCAAATGCCAGACTGCCAAAATTAGCAGATGATATCTTGGTGTCATATTTATTCCCGAAAAAATGTCTGAATGCTTTTCGCATCTCCCCGGTACTGAGATTTATCTGATCTGCAATATCTACTATCTTCTTTATCTGTCTGACTTGAGAATCGTTTATTCTAAGGATATCTGACCCCCAGAATACCACGATAGTCTTAACAGCAATAATTTTTGCAGCGACCGCAAATATATCTGCCTGTCTTGAACTGGGAGGGCAATGTATTTCTATATGGTCAAAGAAACATTTTCGATGCTTCAATGCAAACTGTATCAGTCCTGCGGTCTTGTAAAAATTCCCTGCTGTGCCAGTCTTCTCTGAAAGATCCAGAATATGAACTCCCATTTTTTCATACTCTTCAAAATACGCTGCCGGAGGCTTCTCAAATAAAGCGATCCACACTTCATTGCCTTCTTTATAGTGTATATTCTTTATATATTCCTTTATCCATATAGAGGCTGCTCCCCCAAGAATAAAAACCTTTTTACCCATATTTACCTACTACTTTTTACTGCTTTTCAGCAATTACCTGCTGATATTTCCTTCCCGATACTCTTTGAAGAGAAATACCTCTATCAATTTTAAAAGTATATCATACTGTATATTCTCTACATTGATGCTGCTTTCAAGCCATCCCTTACTCTTTCCGAATCGTACGGCTTTTTCTGCTATTTCCAGACTTCTGATATCTGCTTCGCAAGACCAGTCGGTGATACTGTGTGACACACTGGCATCAGGCATAAAGATCCTGCAGAAAAGCCGGCCTGCTGCTTTAACGATATACATCAGTGATGCTGCAATATCTTTTAGTCTGTATTTTTTCTCACTGGACGTCGTGGAACCGCTTAATGTCTGTACAGCAGCCATTTCATTATTTACCGAAGTTATATACTCTTTCATACCCGTAGCCATAAGTCTTTTTCTTCGGGGCAGATTGTATGAATATATCACACACCTGTATTCCAGCAGCGGCGGATATGACGCTATGATCTTACTCTGATTATTATACAGAGGACAATAGCTTGCAGGCCTTGACAGATACCATGAAAACCAGTCGCAATTTTTCGTGTTGATACTGCGTCTGTTTGCTTCCAGATGATCTATTATTTTCTTCTGATCATCCTCGAAATATTTTATGAATTTTTTTGAGAACGGCAGCCCTTTCCGGTTACACAGTATTATATTACGGTAGTCTCTCTTTACGCTGTATACAGGGGAATTGTAAAACGGAAAATACTGCGGCCATTCATCAGATTTATGGAAAATCCCGGAATCTCCTGTCATCAGGCACTCATACCCGGCATCTTTTTTCATCTGCAGATATTCATTGAGCCTGAACACGCCATCATTCAATGTATTGAAATATCCGTTCCTCTCAAAAAAGTTTCTTACCAGATACTCCTCAGTGACTTCAGGCTTCTGCACATAGATCTGAGAATACCCCACACCTGCTTTTTCCGCAACTTTTTCTGATATCTCAAAATCCGCATGACCTGTCTGTGACCCACAAATAGATGTATCTATAAGCTCAGGATTCTTCAGGAACATCGACAGTACATAACGACTGTCAAAGCCTCCCGTAAGAGAAAGAACCTTTTTTACATCCGACAACGAATCCGTAATGATCTCGGAAAATCTTTCGGGGCTTATTCCTTTCTCACGATCTGAAAGATCTCCGATATTTTTGTCATGCCTTGTTATCATGCCATCTTTTACAGTATAATAGCAGTTGCTGTTTGACATATATACATCCTGTATATATGTCTTGTCAAAAAATATTCTGCCATAAGTAAAATACTGGCATACTGCAGATTCATCGAATGCTGCGTCTTCACTGTTCTTTACTATCTCCAGCATATCATCGGATACATATTCTTTATTGTAAAAAAAACACCTGTTTATACCATTACTGGTGAAAAAAGTACACTTGTCTTTTTCCTTTACAAAAAAATCAAATGCTCCAAAATAGTCGATAAAATCAAATGCACCTTTTTGTCTGTACATCCTTGCCATTTCGATAATGCTCTGCATCCCTGCCTTGAATCCCGGTATGAAGAAAATACCATTACAGTAATAATCCGTATCTCCATCGGAAAAATGCATATAATCACTGAATTCAAACGTATTGTCTTTCAGTTTGTACCACATATTTTCTCCTTAACTATAAAGCATATCTATAACTTTACTTTTCTCTTCTGATACCAGCTCGCTTTAGATCTTCACTTCCATCTGTCACATATCCCGGTATCACAAATATCCAGTATCCGAACATCGCAAATACCGTATACGGACTGAAAGAACTTGACAGTAACATATATACAACCGCAGAACACAATGTTGCCAAGGCATAGCATTCATATAAGCCGATATTTTTTCTAAAGAGTTTTTTAAAATAATCAAATGCACACATGCCAATCGATACCACAAAAAACAGCAGAGCAGGATATCCTCCCTGATATGCCACCTGCAGGAACGTATTATGAGCATCCATTTTTACAAAAACATCGCTGTATCGTCTCACTTCAAGCGGATCCGGATCATGACCTTTCATTGAGAGATTCGAAAAATATGTACGCCATATTTCTACCCTTCCCGATGAAATACTGCCTTCTGTTGCAATGCCTTTCAGATACCTGTCCGATGTTGCCGCAAACTGTTCTGTCAGACTCTCTGCTTTGAATTCGATTTCTATCCCAACACTTTCTGCAATATAAGGTGTAACAAAAGACAGTACAGCATACGTTGCCGGAAAACAAATGACCGCAGCTATGATCAAAGAAGCCACTTTTTTCTTCAGATCATTTCTGCTTAAGCATGCATATATCAGATATACCACTATTACAACTATACCTGCCAGCATAGATGTTCTGGAACGCGAAAAAAACAGCTCAGCAAGGGATATCCCAAATAATATCAGCAGAAATACCTTTGATGCTTTTTTCCTGACTTTCTCATAAAGATACAGTATCGATACAAGTGCAAACGTAAGATATTCGCCCCAAAGATTCGGATTTCCCATTATGCCGTAATACTGCACATCTGACAACGGAGAAAAAAGAAATGCGCCTACCTGTGCTGCTCCATAAATAAATACTGAAGATACTGTAAAAGCATATAGTATTTTATTCAATATCACATGCTCTGTCGACAAACAGAACAACGGCAGCTGAAATACGAAAACGAAAGCATACAGTATATATGACGGAACTCTAAAAATGAGTCCATAAACAAAAAAAATCACACCCATTATAATCAAAGGCATCAGTTTTATGATCCGTATTTTTGATATACATCTTCTTTCTCGAATCAGCCATATACTCAACAGCATCATCACAAATGCGCCTACAAGCAGCGGAGGACTCGTCCTTCCCCCATACAAGCCTATATTCGAAATGACCAGATTCATTGCAATAACACCCATTGCAATGAATATTACCACATCTGTTTTGATCCTGATATTTTTCCCATTATCCATCTCATAGCCCCACGATCTCTGTCTTCAGCATGTCATATGCTTCAAACAGATTTTTCTCCTGACTCTTCCAGTTATATTTTTCCAATATAACTTTTCTTCCGTTTTTCCCCATTTTTTTTGCTCGTTCCGGCTCCTTCATAAGTAAAGTGACCGCATCTTTTATCTGATTTACATCATTCGGATCTACACATATACCGCAGTCATTGCCTTCAACGATTTCTTTCCAAAGTCTGAAATCAGTTGCGATCACTGGCAGTTCATGCAGCATTTCTTCGAAAAGTTTTGTATTTCCCAGCGTTCCTTCCTTATCTTCACCAAAAATATACTTACATAAAGCCATTCCTATATCTGCATTCCACAGTTCGCGATTGACCGTGTCAAAAGGCACTTTTCCTCTGTATTCAGACTTTTCCCATCCATCTATCTCTTTCAGGTGTTCTATATAATCGTTTTCTCCGGCTCCGAAAAACACATATTTCACATCGTCGAGTCCATTTATGGCTTCCAGGATCCTGTCATGCGACCACATAGGTGCTACACCACCTGCAAAACACAGTACTGTTTCACTGCTGGCCTTTTTTCTTTCAGGTACTTCCCTGTCTTCCTCTATAATAGGATAGTTCGTAACAAGAAATACATTGTCATTAACCATTTTGTATTTTTCAACGATCCTAGGTGTGACCGTCACTACTGCATCGATCTTTGATGCAGTACGGTACAGATATTTTCCGAAAATCAATGTGATGATTTTTCTCATTGATGCAGGTATATATTCTTTTCGCTGTATATCTGCAACAGTATCTTCATGACTGTCATATACCACGATTTTCCCCTTATGCTTGAGTTTTACAGCATACTGCAGCAATTCTGGATCATGAAAATGGTATATGTCGGCATCAAGGCTCAGTGCTGTCTTATATGCTTTTTTGGAGAACGCAGTGAAACGTTTCATTCTACTGGATGGACGTTCCCCGATACCTACGATCTGAACATTATTCTTCTGAAAACTTTCCCCGGGTGCAACAAGATATACTTCATTGCCTTCAAGCTTTGCCAGAGAAGTACATTCTTTTTCAAATATCCTGACATCTGTGCTGTTATGCGCACTTGTAACATGGCATATTTTGACTGACATTAAAATTCACCTTTCATATCAATACTTGCAAAATCCTTCAGCGGCAGTTTCACGGATCCGCCGGTCTTCTGGCTCTTGTATATTGAAAGTACCACTTCCAGAGCATTTCTTCCTGCAACTGCGTCTACATATGGCTTCCTGTCGTTTTCTATGGCATCTATTACATCTGCAAACAGGCTGGTGTGACCGTTTCCGTATACATTGCTCGTCTCTTCCTTAAGGCCTTTGTTTTTGCTGTCCGCTTCTGTTTCATCTGCAAAATCCCAGACATCGATATTGTTTGTTGATGTTCCGCCGATTTTTACGGTTCCGTTTTCTCCGAATATGTAAAGAGTCTCTTCAAGATTCTTAGGGTAAACGTTTGTAGTGCCCTCTATCGTACCTATCGCACCGTTCTTGAACTTCACAACTGCCATTCCCACGTCTTCCGCTTCAAGATAATCATGGAACTGCTGTCTCGTTGCTCCGTATATCTCCTCTATCTCATCGCCCATCATCCATCTGAGGAGGTCGATACCATGTATGCACTGGTTCATCAGTGCTCCGCCGTCCTGAGCCCACGTTCCTCTCCATGGAGCCTGAGTATAATAGCCCTCATTCCTGTTCCATCTTACATGGATCGAACCATGTGAAAGCTTGCCGAATCTGCCGCTTTCCACAGCCTGTCTCAGCTGCTGGATAGCAACATTGAATCTGTTCTGATGGCATGCCGATACCTTCACACCTTTTTCCTCGGAAAGCTTTATGATCTTGTCAGCATCTTCTATGCTCATTGCCATAGGCTTTTCGATTATCAGGTTCACGCCTTTTTCTATGCAGTATAAAGCTATCTCAGCATGTATCCCGCTCTCTGTAGCTATGCTCACGAGTTCAGGCTTTATCTCTTCTATCATTTTTTTATAGTCTTCATATCGTTTTATCGAATCGTCGTTCTGTAAATCGTGTTTTGCAAGAAGCTCCTCCATTTTTTCCGGAAGAACATCGCATACTGCTGCGATCTCCAGCTTGTTGTTGACTGCTGCTTTCATATGGTTTGTTGCGATCCTGCCGCAACCTATAAGTGCGTATTTCATGATACTTTTATTTCCTCCAAAATTATTTTTCTTCAAGACCGTTATCCGATTCGGTATAGCTTCTTCCACACATGCTGCATGTTAATCCGTTCTTAAGAACTTCTCCGCATTCACACACCCAGCCTATCCTCTTTGCCGGAACGCCTGCCATCAGAGCATGATCCGGAACGTCCTTTGTAACGACTGCGCCTGATGCTATCATCGACCATTTTCCAAGCGTATGTCCACATACTACAGTAGCATTAGCACCTACCGTAGCGCCGGTCTTCAGAAGTGTCTTCTTATATCCGGCACTGCCTTTCGGATACTTAGCTCTAGGCGTCAGATCATTTGTGAATACCATCGAAGGTCCGCAGAAAACATGATCCTCCAGCTCCACACCTTCATAAACTGAAACATTGTTCTGCAGTTTGCATCCGTTGCCGATCTTAACGTTATTAGAAACATTGACATTCTGACCGAACGAACACTTCTCACCTATCTCCGCACCTGTCTGTATATGGCAGAAATGCCATATCTTCGTTCCTTTTCCTATTTTGACGCCTTCATCTACATAGCTTGATTCGTGTACAAAATAATCCACAATCTGTTCCTTTCTGCTCTTCCACTACTTTTTTCTCATAAATTCTCTGGCAGGATTTCCAACCAGCGATACACCGTCCCCAAATGACTGCTGTACCGAGGATCCCTGTCCTACAAAGCAGTTTTTCCCCAATGACACACCATTGCGCACAGTCGCATTCGGCGAAATATAACTGTCAGCACCTATCGCTGCACTGCCGCCTATCTGGGCTGCTGCCGTAAGCATGCTACCTTCGCCTATTTGACAATTATGCGCGATATGATTAAGATCATCTATAAAAACATTTTTCTCTATCACTGTAGGGTGTATCGTACCTGCAACTATAGATGACAATGCGCCTATTTCCACGTTTTCTTTTATGATAACTCCGCCTATATGTGGTATTCTGATATTCCTGCCATCAGTATCCTTCTCAACGCCGAATCCCTGTACCCCGATAACGCTGTTTTCTCCTATGGTTACATTATCCTCTATTTTCACATTCTGTCTTATCTTCACACCGCTTTTTATCGACACACCATTGCCGATCACAACATCATGGTCTATGAAAACGAATGGCTCTATCCTACAGTCATTTCCGATAATGACATTTTCTCCAATAAAACTTCCGCATCCATATGGTGTGTATTTTTTTACGCTGTTCTCACTGTCAACTATAAGTTTCAGTGCCTTTGCAAAATAAAGCCTCGCATTATCCACTGCCACTATGCAGCAGCTGTCAGACACACACTCAAATGCATCTGCTATAGAATGCTCCGTCACTATGAAGCAGTTCTTCAATTCCGGAAGTCTGTCTGCATATGCATCTTTCCATTTCTTTGACGTAAAAAACAGCATCGCGTTTTCCCTAGGGTCACCCACAGTCGTGACACACTTTATGGATACTTCAGCCATTTTAATAACACTGCCGCCAAGTTTTTTGACTAGTTTTTGGGTATCATAATTCCAGTCAGTCATATCAAACCCCATTATTTATATCTTCAAGAGTTATAACTTCCTCAAGATCCGTAAAGTTATCATTCAAAATACGATATCTATCCGGCATTCCGTCTTTTATAAATTCTTCAAGTGAAGACCGAAGGTCTTTTTCTTTATCGTTATACCAGAATGCATGTGTAAGTATATGAAGCCTGTCATACTCAGCACTTGCTATGATCCCATCAACATCTTCACGCCAGCGCCGTCTGCTGTCTGAAACATACTTGAATCCTTTGAAAAAATATTTTCCATATGAATTTATAACAGGTGACAAATCTATATCCGATTCAAGTGTTTTCCTGGATGGTCGATGCATCGATACTGAGTTTACCGCTATGCCAGATACCTGTTCGAGAAGTTTCACTTCTTCAAGTATCACATTTCTGATACCCCCATGTTCATCATAATATTCGTTCGTGTAACTCAGTTCATCAAAATGAAGACCTATATCATGTCCAAGTTCTTTAATACGTTTAAGAAGTCTGAGATTTTCTGCCGCCAAAAGATTGTAGAACGATGACTTGAGCAACACGAAATATGTGCTTCTGACACCTGATGCCTGTTCGAGCTCTGCCATTTTCACAGCTTTATTCAAACAGTAATCGATATCATGCCTGAGAATCACAACACGATCCAGACCTTCCTGCGACTCATATCCTGCAAACGTGTATCCAGCTCTTCGCAGATCATCTATCATCTTTTTATACGCATCATAAGTAAACTTCATAAATACCGCTCCTGTCATTACAGCACTTCTATATTTTCCCGATCAGCGATATCTTTCATTGCATTTCTGGTATCAAATATCGCAGCAGCATTTTGCTGTATCATATCATAGTCTATATTGGTGTGTGCTGCTGTGATCACTATGAGATCATATGATGAAATTATCTCTGCATCTATTTTTTCTATTCCATGGAAAATCTGTCCTTTGTCCTTGTATTCCGAGATCCATGGATCGTAAAAGTCAGTATCTGCACCGTCTTCCTTGAGTTTTTCTATGACTCTTATAGCCGGGCTCTCTCTGTAGTCATCGATATCATTCTTGTACGCTACTCCGAGCACGAGTACTTTCGACCCGTTCAGTGCTTTTTTATGTCTGTTGAGTATCGCCATAGATCTTTCCACGCAGTACTCCGGCATCCTGTCATTGACCATCATGGAGCTTTCTATCATAGAAGTATGGAAACCGTACTCGCGCGCTTTCCATGACAGATAATACGGATCCAGCGGTATGCAGTGCCCGCCAAGCCCCGGACCCGGATAGAATGCCTGGAAACCGTAAGGCTTAGTCTTTGCAGCATCAACGACTTCCCAGTAATCTATGCCCATCCTGTTGCAGAGGATCGCCATTTCATTCGCAAGACCTATATTTATATTCCTGTAAGTATTCTCGAGTATCTTTTCCATCTCTGCAATAGCCGGCGATGAAACCTCGTAAACGTCTCCTTCAAGCACTGCTCTGTACATTGCTGCGATCACTTCTCTCGCATCTTCGCCTATCGCACCCACTACTTTAGGGGTATTTTTCGTCTTGAACTGCTTGTTGCCCGGATCCACTCTTTCAGGAGAGAAGCCAAGGTAAAAATCCTCGCCACACTTGAGTCCCGAAGTCTCAAGTATCGGTTTGAGAAGTTCTTCTGTAGTTCCCGGATAAGTCGTCGACTCGAGGACTACCATCGTTCCTTTAGTCATATGCTTTGCAATTTCTTCTGCTGATGATCTGACATAGCTTATGTCAGGCTGCTGGTGCTCATCCAGCGGCGTAGGAACACATATCGCTATAAAATCCACATCCCTGACGAAGCTGAAATCATTCGTCGCTCTGAGCATTCCACTCTCCACTATATGTTTGAGATCATCGTCGACTATGTCTCCGATGTAGTTTGAACCTGCATTGACAAGATCAACTTTTGCTTTCTGCACGTCAAAACCTATCGTTTTGAATCCCGCCTTTGCCTTTTCGACCGCCAGAGGAAGACCTACATATCCGAGTCCGACTACACCGACTGTTATTTCTCTATTGTCTATTTTATTTAGTAATGATTCCTTCATTTCAATCAACCTCCGGGTTTAAATATACTCATTTATACGTTCTAATATTTTCTGCGCCGAATGTCCATCTCCAAACGCATGATTTTCTTTTATTTCCTGTGGTTTAGACAACTTGTCCAAAATATCATTTTTATCAGGCTTTGCAAGCTGATTTCTATTGTCTATCATAGTTTCCGGCCATGATACATAATCGAAAACGGTCACGCACTGCTTTTCTGCAAAAAATGCTTCTCTCTGAAGACCACCTGAATCTGTTATGATCTTTTTACTATGATTTACAAGATAAACTGACATCAGATACCCGACCGGTTCGCATGCGATTATGTTCTTGTATTTTTTTTCACTCATGATCCGCTGCATTCTATCGTGATTTCTCGGATGTACAGGATATATACACTTCGCATCAAGCATCTCCGTCGCATCCAGTATATTAGTCAGCGCTTCATCCGTACCCGTATTTTCCTCACGGTGGCATGTCATATAATAAAATGCTCCCGGCAATTCCACGTTTCCGCCATCAAGTGCCTTAAGATTTTCCGGGACATTGTCTCCTACCTTATTACTGTAATACAGAAATGCATCATACATCGGATCCCCTACAAGATATGCATTATCTGCTATACCTTCTTTTGCAAGAAACTTCAGTGCAGATTCAGTACAGCACAATTTCAGAGATGATACATGATCCGTTACTATCCTGTTTACTTCTTCAGGGTTTGTCAGTGTTCCCAGACGGTTTCCTGCCTCTACGTGCACGACGGGTATATGCTGTTTTACAGCTGCAAGCGCACCTGCCATAGTAGAATTCGTATCGCCGTAAAGAAGCACCACATCCGGCTTTTCTTTTAAAACTACATCTTCGATAGCAATGATCATCTCGCCCGTCATTTTACCGTGTGTTCCGCCTGATATCCCCAGGTTATAATCAGGCGACGGTATGTCAAGTTCGTTAAAGAAAACATCTGACATGTTGTAATCATAGTGCTGACCGGTATGAACTATTATTTCCTCGTGTTCTTTTCTCAGTACTCTAGAAACGACCGCAGCCTTTATGAACTGTGGTCTTGCACCTACTATAGTTATGACTTTCACCAGATACTACTCCTCCATCACATTAAGAAATTCTTCCGCAAGCACGGTGTAGTTGAAACGCTCTACACTTGCTTTCTTTCCTGCTTGCGAGATACGATCCAATTCTTCACCGCTTAAACTTTTCACATATTTTATTGTGTCACAAATACTTTTTATATCATTACTCTTCACATCAAAACCACATTTGTATTCTGACAAATAGCTTTTTACACTTAAAGCACATATTCCCGGTTTGCCCGAAGCCATCGTATCGAACATTTTATTGAGGCACAGTCCGAATCTGTACAAAGGCGAATTTTTCCCTCCCATATATATACAATCGAACCATCTGCACAATCCAGGTATGCTTCTCTTGTTCACAGGTGTTAAAAATATGACATTATTCAGCATCTTCGCTTTCGCTTCTTCCATGAGGCTCTGCTTCTCAACACCATCACCTACCAGAACAAAACATATCTGCGTATCATTTATTACTTCCGCAACCTTTAGTATTACACCCAGATCATTTGACAAAGCATGTCCGCCAAAATACCCAACAATAAATCTGCCTTCGGCTCTTAACCGTTCTAACACACTTACATGTTCTTCTGGAAGCTTTTCCGGATGTCGCCATTCATCTAAAATCACGCCATTCGGAATGCATCTGAATTTTCCTTCTTTCAGCCCATGCTTTCTCATATAACCTTCTGTATTCGGAAGCAGGGAAACAACTGTATCCGATTTTTTATATGCACTGTTTTCTCCTATCTGCATAGCAACAACAAAAGGATTCTTTTTAGACATACCACCTATTTCTATAAGCGTTGCAGGCCACATATCATGCACTTCATGGATCAACTTCACCTTTTTCTTCGACTTTCTTCGTATCCTCTGTCCTACATATGTATCCAGCGGATATGTCGACGAACAGATCACTGCATCAGGATCCATTTCTTTTATGATCCTGCCTGTGTTGAGCCACAGCTTTGACACGAACTGCGCCATCGTTATCGCGCGTTTGGCTCCATTGCCTTCATATGTTCTCGTTTTTATCCAGTGATAGTGTATCCCGTCTATTATATCTTCCTGAAAATCATGATCCACTTCAGGGTTCACACGTCTGAGATGTGAATAATCAGCAGCTATGATATCGACTCTATGACCTGCCTTTACCCATTCTCTTGCAAAATAATACGGACGGAACTCCATCCCCATTTCCGGTGAACCGGCATAATGATTTATCAGCAGTATATTCATCTGAACTATCCCTTTACTTTACAACACTTGCAACGGTCTTAAACATGAGCTTTATATCTTTAAAAAAGCCGAATTCTTTGATGTACTCCAGATTGTATGCCATTTTTTCCGGCAGTACTTTCTGCACATATGCATCATCTACCGTCATACCTTTTGAAGTATAAGAATCCATAAGCTCATCTTCATCTTTAAAGTTTATGCTGGCCAGTGATGTCACTCCGGCTGGCATCAGCAGTGTAGCCATCATCTCATCACTGTATTTTTCAACGTATTTGCGGACTTCCGGCCTTGTCCCCACAAAGGTCATGTCACCCTTCAGTATATTGATAAGCTGTGGAAGCTCATCGAGACGGCATTTCCTGATCTTTGATCCGACTCTTGTTATCCTGCTGTCATTGCCCGATGTTACCAGCGCACCGATCTTATCAGCATTCTGCACCATTGTTCTGAATTTGAATATCCTGAAGTCTCTGTTGCCCGATGTAACTCTCACCTGTCTGTAAAACACCGGACCTCTGGAGTCCACCTTTATCATTATTGCCAGTATCAGAAAAAGCCACGAAAGCAGTACCAGCATCACGAAAGACACTGCGATATCAAAGATACGCTTTAATGCAAGGCTGCCTTTACGGCGTGAAAGTATATCGTAGTAAGCTTTTACTTCACTGTTTTTCATTTCATAAGGAAGTTTGTCCCATGATATCAGCATATTATACGTATTCCTTCAATATATCGTTGACGCCTTCTATGATATAGTCGACCTGTTCATTCGTCAGTCTGCTATATAAAGGCAGAGTTATCTCATTCTTATAATAATCGTGGGCATTCGGATAATCTTTTATGTCAAATCCCAGATTTTTATATGCAGTGAGCAGTGGCAGCGGCTTGTAATGTACATTTGAAGCAATGCCACGTTCTGCCAGCTTCACTATTATCTCATTTCGCTGTTCTTCCGTTATCCCTGCGGGCCTTATAAAATACAGATGGCCGCTGGAGCAGTGATCTTCGCCACTGTGCGCAAGCAGAGAAATGTTCTTTCCTGCGAATGCCGTATCGTATTTAGCGATTATCTGACGTCTTCTTTCCAGCATTTCCGGATAACGTTTCAGCTGCTCCAGACCTATACTCGCCTGTATATCAGTCATATTGCACTTGTACGCAGGTGAAACTATATCGTATTCCCATGAACCTGCCTTCGTCTTGTTGAGCGCATCTTTTGTCTGACCGTGCAGCGAAAGGTTCATATACTGTTTGTATATCCATTCATCGTCTATGCCTTCTATGTTTTTCCATGTGACGGCTCCGCCTTCCGCAGTCGTCAGATTTTTTACAGCATGGAACGAGAAACATGTGAAATCCGCATGCATACCGGATCTTCTGCCATTTCTGACTGCACCGAATCCGTGTGATGAATCTGCTATCACAGCTATCCTTCCAAGTTTTTTCTGTATATCATTTTCTTCTGAGGGGCAAAAACGGTTTTTATTTTTTTCTACGATCTGAAATATCCGGTCGTAGTCACATATTATACCCGCGAGATCTACCGCTATTATAGCCTTTGTCCTATCCGTTATGGCTTTCTCCATAAGTTCCAGATCCATCACCGGCTGTCCCTTGTATATATCCACCATGACAGGATCCGCTCCGACATGGCATATAACACTGCAGCTCGCAGTATATGTGTACGCAGGAACGATGACTTCATCTCCCGGACCTATTCCCAGAAGTCTGAGCGTCATTTCCATCGATGCCGTTGCCGAGCTTAGGCATGCAGTCTTTTCAGTTCCGATATACTCAGATATCTCACTTTCAAATTTCTTTGTCTTTGGACCTGTAGTTATCCATCCTGATTTCAAAGTCTCTACGACCGAATCGATCTCTGCCTGCGAAATATCAGGCGGTGAAAACGGTATATTCATTTTTATCCCTTCCTTTATACGTTTAAATTCCATAGATGATATACTGAAGTTCTTGAAATTTCCCTAAAGCCAAGGTAATGATAAAGATTTATTGCCGGTATATTATTGAGCTGGGTTCCCACCTTTACCGTTGCGATCCCTTTATCCTTTAAACAATTCTCTACCGTTCTGATCATCTCTGTTGCGATCCCTTGGCCTTTATACTCTCTGTTCACTTTTACAAGTTCTATCGTGCCTTCTCCATCATATATGCTGAATAAAATATATCCACCTATTTCATTGCCGTCATAATAAAGTGCAAAATACTTATTGTCATAGTTTCTTGAATTCTTTAACCATTCCTTGTAAACCAAATATCCGTTTCTGACATCCAGTTTGTCATCACATACGAATTTAGAAAACACAAAATCTTCTCTTTCAACGAGTAATTTATCATGTATCTGCTTATCTGTATCTTTAGCTTTTATCACAGCAATGTTCTCATGTTTTGCAGTGTATCCTGAAAAACCCCTCAGGACATCCTTCTCGAACTGTATATTTATGTCAACGAGAAAGGCCTGTGTATTTTCTGCTATGGTTTTATTTATCCCAACCTTATTCCCCACATTCTGTATAGTTATGAATTGATAGGCGTCAAGCTGCTCAAGAAGCCCTCTCAAATCAGCTTCTGGCGCATCTATTACCAGTCTGCCGCAGCTTATTCCAAAAAAATCCGTATCCCATTCCAGTGGAGAGACATTTAAATTTTTCATCATATGATCCTTCTAATTATTTGTGATCGTATACGTATCACATATCTTTTCTATCTCATGCTTGATATCATCGCTGTTAGTCTGTGCGATCGCTATCAGTTTATCGAGCTTTTCTAAAAATTCCTCTCTGTCTATATCTATAGGCTGCCCTATAAAGATCAGGTCATTCGGGGTGCTCTCAAGCCCTTCTTCGGCCATCAGAAGCTCCTCGTACAGCTTTTCACCCGGCCTGAGTCCCACTATTTCGATCTTGATATCCTTACCCGGCACATAGCCCTTCATCTTTATCAGATTCACTGCCAGATCATATATCTTGACAGGCTGTCCCATATCCAGCACGAATATCTCGCCGCCTTTTGCCAGCAGACCCGCCTGAAGCACCAGAGAAACAGCCTCGCTTACGGTCATGAAAAATCTTGTGATTTCTTTATGCGTAAGTGTTACAGGTCCGCCTGCCGCTATCTGTTTTAGGAACAGCGGTATCACAGATCCATTGCTTCCAAGAACATTTCCGAATCTGACTGCTACAAACTCAGTATCGGACATCCTGCTGTAAGTCTGTACGATCATCTCGCATATACGCTTTGTCGCGCCCATGACATTCGTAGGCCTCACAGCTTTGTCTGTAGATATCAGTACGAATCGCTTTACCTCATACTTATCTGCCAGCCTGACCATGTTCAATGTACCCTTGCAGTTGTTCTTGACTGCTTCATTAGGCGAGAACTCCATCAACGGCACATGTTTATGCGCTGCCGCATGATATACGACATCTGGTCTGTACCTCCTGAAAATGTCTTCAAGCCTGTCATAATCTCGCACTGATGCGATCAGCACTTCTATATCAGCCTCGGGATAATATTGCGCAAGCTCCATCTGAAGCTCATATGCTCCGTTTTCATATATATCCACTACCAGCAGTTTTGCCGGTTTGTTTGCGATTATCTGTCTGCAAAGCTCCGAACCTATCGTTCCTCCACCGCCGGTCACCATTATCGTGCGGTCCGCAACGAATTCCGCAAGCTCAGGGTTCTCAATGACCACGGCATCTCTGCCGAGAAGATCCTCATAGTTGACTTCTCTAACCGTACGGCTCAGTGACTCTGTAAGACTACTCGATATCGCAGGAAGTATCTTAAGCTTGGCATTCGTCTCCTGGCATATAGACAGTATGTCTCTAGTCACCGTAGGCGGAGCCGATGGTATCGCTATGATGATCTCATCGACATCGTACTTGTCCGCCATATGCGGTATATCGCTTCGTCTGCCTACTATTGGGAACCCATGTATATACTTGCCCTTTTTGGCTGGGTTGTCATCTATTATGCACACGATCCTCGATGCCCCCGGACCATATTCAAGCTCCTTTATCAGCAGAGACGCTGCTGAACCTGCACCGACGATCATCACATTGCGTTTTTCCCCGGTCTTTCTGTATTTTTTTCTGAACTGCTTGAAAATCCTGATCGACAGTCTCGCACCGGCCAGCAGTATGAACAGAAATACCCAGTTGAACACATAAAAGCTTCGCGGCATGTCGATACTCCACAACAGCCTATATATTACATACAACGCTTCTATCACAAGCGATGCCTTGAACGTCGCTATCATTTCATCGATCCCGGCATATGTCCACACTCGATTGTAAAGCTTGAATACCGCAAGTACCGCTATTGCGATGACTATATCTATCGGAAGACACTTCAGCGCCGGCGTCAGATAGTACACATCCATTGTGAATATACCGAATCTCAATGCAAGCGGTGCTATTGAACTGAACGTAACAACAGCAGCATCTATGATGATCAGAATTATTATTCTTATAACTTTTGAACGCATTATTTCATTTCCTTGCTCTTTTATTTATATATGATCAAATGCTTCTGACCATATACACATACATTAGAATAGTATCATAAAAATGTGATGATTTCAAGGAATGCACGCCCATTACTCAAAATCATCACACTATTTGATATCTCGTTATTTTGTTTTGGATTTATTCTTTTTTTCTTTCGTATATGCAGGATACATCGTGTCATGTATAGCTTGCTTTGCCGCCTCGACAGAAGTTTCGTCAGGTATGACCACAGCAAGCTCCTGTGATCCCATACTGTACGTAGGTGCATAGGCATCTGTACCTGTTATGGATATCGTATTTATCGTCCACTTGCCCATGTCATTTATCTGCATTTTTACGAGAGATGATATATCTTTCTCCGACATATTCGTCTGCATCTCGTCTTCAACAGCATCCAGCAGTTGTGTATATTTCGTAAGTATCACCTTGCTCTGTGTTGTCTTATTGATCATAGCTTTCAATACTTTCTGCTGATTCCTGCCTCTCTCTATATCTTCATCCTCAAACGCCTTTCGCTCACGTGCAAAATACAGTGCCGCCATACCGCTCAAGTGATTTTCTCCTTCGTTATAATAAAAATCTGCCACACTGGATTTGAATTCAAAATCAGAGTATACATCGACCCCGTCTATCGCATCTACTATATCCACCAGCATCGAGAAATTCGCCTTGATGTAGTAGTTCATATCATAATCGAGCCAGTCTTCTACTGTATCTACAGTCTCTTCCACACCATATATTCCTGAATGCGTCAGTTTGTCTTCAGCACCGAACGAATGAAGTGTAACATATGAATCTCTAGGTATCGATGTCAGCAGGATAGTCTTCGTCTGCGGATTTACAGTCATCACCATATTGACATCACTCCTTGCGATCTGATCTATGCCGCCCCAGACATCCATCCCTGTGATATACACATTGAACGGATCTTCTGTAACGTTCACTCGCTTGGCAAAATCGTCACTCTTTACTGTGATCGGTATGCTGTAAAGTATCTTTGTAGTTTCTTCGAATTTGTCATTGTTCTCGCAGAGCAGTTCATAATTCGTGTTGCTGACGAAAATTATCTCATCGCTTTTCTGACTTCCATCAAGTAAATGTGCGCCGACTGACGAATTGTCTGCTTCCTCTGAATACTCAACTTCGATCTTTGTCAGCAGTCTTTCCTTGGCTTCTTTATACATCTTTGACTCTGAACTCATGACATATACCGTCTGACCTTCGATATCTCTGAGCTTCTGATAGCTGCCGTCTTTAAGAACGATAACATGATATTCCTCGATCTGTGCCTTTTCCTCACTGATCTTCTGGAATGTATCGTATGTATTATACAGATAATTGCTGCCTATAAACAGCACATTGACGATTATAACTGTCAGGATAAGACCTACCAGTCGCTGATTCGTCACCCGTTTCCTGCAGTTGAGCAGCTTGAATGTCCCCAGATCAGCCAGGAGCAGTGCCAGCAGCACTGCTATCGCGAATTTCGCAGGCAGTATATCCAGTACGCTCATAAGAAAAATAAAAAACGCTTCTACGAACAGTACTATGAGTATCACTACCGAAAGTCCTACCGACTCCGGCAGCATTCTGAACTTACCATTTCCTTTTCCGAATATTTTTTTAAACATAAACATAAATTCCTTACTGTATCAGGCCGAACCTCGCTTATATCACAACGGGATCGTGCCGACCGTATTGATTTACCGGATGCGTTTCCAACTCACACCCCCTGCCAGAAAAAACTCAGGCGTTCTTTATTATGCGCCATTTTCAGATAAATGTCAATAAATCCCTTGATACACGTATAAACATCGGGTATAATCATATAATCAATTATATACTTTTGGGGCACTAGCTCAATGGATAGAGTCGCAGACTTCGAATCTGTCGGTTGGGGGTTCGAGTCCCTCGTGCCTCGCCAAAACTCAAGAAACCCGCTTGCCGGGTTTTTTGAGTTTTTGATGATATCAAGGACTCGAACCCACAAGGGCCTGAGCGTGATATAAACATCGTGGATGTTTATATAGCGAAGTGTTCGAGCCGCAATGAACATGCAGGCGATGAACGGCAAATACGCAGCATTTGCTTAAGTCCCTCGTGCCTCGCCAAAACTCAAGAAACCCGCTTGTCGGGTTTTTTGAGTTTTTGATGATGTAAAGGACTCGAACCTGAAAGGGCCTGAGCGTCATATAAACATCGCGGATGTTTATATAGCGAAGTGTTCGAGCCGCAATGAATATGCAGGCGATGAACGGCAAATGCGCAGCATTTGCTTAAGTCCCTCGTGCCTCGCCAAAACTCAAGAAACCCGCTTGCCGGGTTTTTTGAGTTTTTGATGATATCAAGGACTCGAACCCACAAGGGCCTGAGCGTGATATAAACATCGCGGATGTTTATATAGCGAAGTGTTCGAGCCGCAATGAATATGCAGGCGATGAACGGCAAATGCGCAGCATTTGCTTAAGTCCCTCGTGCCTCGCCAAAACCCAGGAAACCCGCTTGTCGGGTTTTTTGGGTTTTTGATAACAAAAAACGCATGCACCATCCGTTTCCAGATAACATGCATGCGTCTTATGGTTCATTTTGATTTCGTCCGGTTATTACTCCTCAACGATCGTTACTTTTTTCATGATCTGTGGTGTGAGCGGCTTGTCGGATCTGTTTCTGTCCTGGTTTACGATGCCGTCAGCTACGTCCATACCTTCAATAATCTTTCCGAACGATGCGTACTGACCGTCGAGATGCGGTGCGTTTTCCACCATGATAAAGAACTGCGAACCTGCTGAATCCGGGTTCATCGCTCTTGCCATGGAAAGCACGCCTCTTTCGTGTCTGAGGTCGTTTTTGAATCCGTTAGCTGTGAATTCTCCCGGGATGCAGTAGCCCGGGCCACCCATTCCTGTTCCGTCAGGACAGCCGCCCTGGATCATGAAGCCCGGAATGACTCTGTGGAAAATGAGTCCGTCATAGAATCCTTCTTCTACGAGTTTAACAAAGTTTTCAACCGTCTTAGGCGCGATCTCAGGGTAAAGCTCACCCTTCATGATGCCGCCGTCTTCCATTTCGATTTTTACGTATTTCATTTTATGTTCCTCCTATTTGACAGCCAGCTGCAAAGCTCTGCAGTCAGCTGTTTTCACCTTATCCTGAACGGGTCGTACGCATATGTATCGCCAGCGCTTCCGCCGCATTTGCCATGAGACCCGAACGCGCCGCACTCCAGCGCTTTCCAGAACTCGTCTCTCAGATACTCCGGATACACCCTCGAGATGTCCTGCATCTCTTCGCGCGATACAAAGCGCACTTCCCTGAGCACCTGATGCTCTGCATCGAATTCCGGATCTTCGCCGAGTCCAAGCGTCCCTCCGGTCACCTTTCCGAGGAAAAAGTTGACGAACCTCTGTCCCCGGTCGGAAACCTCCTCAACGTGCCATACGAGCGGCCCTGCCTCGATCTCAAATCCGGTCTCTTCCTTCACTTCCCGGACTGCCGCTTCAGCTGCGTTCTCTCCCGCCTCTATGCCGCCGCCCGGTACCATCCATATATCGTGATCCTCATGATGCTGCTTTACCATCAGCATCCTGTTTTCATCATCGAGAATTATTACTCGTACTCCTCCTGTCCACATAACAACGCTCCTCTCAGCATCACGGCAGTGCAGCAGTGCACTGTCTGCATTTATTTCCGTTCCGTTCGCTTTGACTGCGAGCGCATGGTCATCACCGGGCCTGACGCCACTAGTGGCACAGCAGCGCGCCGGCTATACCCATTATTATCATCACTCGTATCGGGCGCATTTTGAACACCCCCACGAGCACTATACTTGCCGCAAATATCGCCAGCGGTATGAGATTGAAATAATCCAGACCGCCGGTGAACAGTTCCTTTGAGATCAGCGGACCGTTCACCAGAACAGTTTCGCTGACGAATACCGCTGCAGCAGCGATAAGCCCGACAGTCACCGGCCTTATCCCTACGAACGCTCCCTGAACGCCCTTACTGTCGTTGAATCTGTCTATGAAATTCATCACTATCAGCATTATCACGAACGACGGCAGACACACGCCGAGCGTCGCAACCAGCGCCCCCGGGATACCCGAGTAATTGAAACCGACATAAGTCGCAGCATTTACCGCCACCGGCCCCGGCGTCACCTGAGACAGTGCCACCAGATCTGAGAATTCCCGGGACGACATGATACCGAAGTCCTGCACGCTCTGGAATATCAGCGGCAGCATAGCCAGACCGCCACCGAAGCTGAACAAGCCGATCCTGAAGAACATGGCAAAAATATTCAAATACATCATTTTGCCACCTCCTCATCTTCACACTGTTTATCGGCCTCGTCGTCCTTGTCGCCGACGCCATCACCGCACGCGCCACTGCTGTCGTGCGCTTCCATGCAGCCTGCGGCCTCATCATCTTCAGCATCGTCTTTACACGCAGCACTGCCACCGGCAGTTTTATCGTCCGCAAGCCTCCTCATCTTCACGCTGTTGTATATGATCCCGAGCACCGCACCGCCAAGTACCGCCCACACAGCAGTGACACCGAATGCTGCGATCGCTGCGAACGCCGCCGCCGCCAGGATCCACTGGAACACGTTCGTCAGACTCTGCTTCGCGAGCTTTACAGCCGTGACCATTATCAGGCCGCACACTGCAGCCTTTATGCCTGTGAACGCACCGAGTATATACGAATTTTCTCCGATCGCACCGAGAAACGACACCACGACTATTATTATGATGAACGACGGCGCGACTACTCCCAGAGTCGCCGCAAGTGCGCCCTTTACGCCATACATCCTGTTGCCGATATACGTAGCGCTGTTTATCGCCACGACGCCCGGAAGCGACTGTGCGACTGCGATGCAGTCGAGCATGTCTTCCTCGGATATCCATTTTTTGTCTTCGACCACGACCTGCTGTATCTGCGGTATCATGGCGATACCTCCGCCTATCGTAAAGATACCCACCTTGAAGAACTCCCAGAAAAGGATCGCATATTTTTTTATGCTGTTAGTTTTTTCACGGTTCTCACTGTCCATTTATATCGCTGCTCCGTAATGATTTCCTTTATCGTCTCTTTTATTTTTCTGCGTTGATGACGTCGATAGCTTTTTTGATTCCTTCAGCTGCAGACATCTCTTCCTTGTCTGCGTCACGTCTCATCTTGTACTCGATCATTCCGTCCGCTGCGCCTCTGCCGACCGTGATCCTCACAGGGATACCCAGCAGATCCGCATCTTTGAATTTGACGCCCGGACGTTCTTTTCTGTCATCCAGCATCACTTCGACGCCTGCCGCTGTCAGCTCGCTGTATATCTGATCTGCGACCTTTGCCTGGACCTCATCGTCAGGCTTCATGACAGTTATTATCACGTGATAAGGCGCTACTGCGATCGGCCATACGATACCATTGTCATCGTGGTGCTGCTCTATGATAGCTGCCATCGTTCTCGTCACGCCGATGCCGTAGCATCCCATCACGATCGGATGATCCTTCATGTTTTCGTCTTTATAATAAGCTTTCATCGCTTCGCTGTACTTGGTCCCGAGCTTGAACACCTGGCCAACCTCGATACCTCTCGCATGCTTGACAGGCGCACCGCATACAGGACACGCATCTCCTGCCGCCAGCACTTTAATATCCGTAACGATGTCTCCCTCGTAATCTCTGCCGTAGTTGACATTGATCAGATGATGATCCTCCCTGCATGCACCTGCACACAGGTTTTTGAGACCCGGAAGCTCACTGTCCACAACGATCCTGCAGTCATGCAGCGCTGTAGGGCCTGTGAATCCGCCGACACAGCCTGTAGCCGCTGACATCTTCTCTTCATCAGCAAACTCGATGGCATGTTCCGGGATATCGAGAGCGTTCACGAGCTTCGTCATGTTAAGCTCTCTGTCGCCTCTCACGAATGCTGCAACGTATCCGTTCTCGTTGCCGTCATTGTCATATGTCACGAAAAGCAGCGCTTTTATCGTCTGTTTCTTGTCCAAGCCGAGGAAATCCGCAACTTCATCGATCGTCTTGGTTCCTGGAGTGTGCACTTCTTCCATAGGAAGCATCTCAACGTCGTCCTGAGCCTTTGCATCCACACACTCTGCCCTTTCCACGGTAGCTGCCATGGAACATTTTTCACAGTATGCGATCTCACTCTCGCCCACTTCCGAAATCGCCGTGAACTCGTGCGAATTGCTGCCGCCTATAGCGCCGGTGTCAGCCTCTACAGGTCTGAAGTAAAGTCCGCACCTCGTGAAGATCTTCTCGTACGCTTCGTACATGTCCTGATAGCTCTTGTCGAGACCTTCCTGGTCGCGGTCGAACGAATACGCATCCTTCATGATGAACTCTCTGCTCCTCATCAGTCCGAATCTAGGTCTTGCCTCGTCTCTGTACTTCGTCTGGATCTGGTAAAGATTCATCGGCAGCTGTCTGTAGGAGTTGATGTCTGTCCTCACGATGTCTGTGAATATCTCCTCATGCGTAGGTCCGAGGCAGAACTCACGTCCGTGTCTGTCCTTTATTCTCCAGAGCTCAGGTCCGTACGCGTACCATCTGCCGGATTCCTCCCAGAGCTCAGACGGCTGGATAGCAGACATATGTATCTCCTGTCCTCCTGCAGCGTCCATCTCTTCTCTGATTATTCCTTCGATCTTTCTCAGCGTCCTCCATCCGAGCGGCATGAAGCCGTAAACGCCTGACGCCAGTTTTCTGATCATTCCCGATCTCAGCATCAGTATATGGCTTGGGATCTCCGCTTCATTTGGAACTTCCCTGAGTGTCTTTAAATGCATCTTTGATAATTTCATCGGTTCTTTCTCCTTATCTGCATATGGAACATACCGCTTCAGCCGCGATCCCTTCTTTTCGCCCTACGAAACCGAGGCGTTCAGTAGTCGTTCCCTTTATATTTATCCTGCTTTTATCAAGCTTCAAAACAGCTGCGATGTTTTCTCTCATCGCCTCCGTGTACGTACTTATCCTCGGCGCCTGCGCCATCACCGTGACGTCGGCGTTCACTACGGAATACGAGTTCTCTTCGAGCAGCTCTCCGACTTTCTGCAAAAGCGCCATGCTCGATATGCCGCGGTACTGTTCGTCGGTGTCAGGGAAATGCTTTCCTATATCTCCCAGCGCCGCAGCCCCCAGAAGCGCATCCATCAGCGCATGAGTCAGCACATCCGCATCCGAATGACCTGCCAGCCCTTTCTCGTACGGTATCTTCACACCGCCGAGCACCAGATCTCTGCCCTCGGCGAACGCATGCACATCAAAACCTGTTCCTGTCCTGTATTCCATAGGCAGATCCTCTCTCGTCGTTATCTTTATATTGCCGTAATCGCCTTCCGCTATCGACACCGGATAGCCGGCACGCTCTGCCAGCACCGCGTCATCAGTGCCGTAAAATCCTTCCGAGAAGGCCTTCTCATAGGCTTCCTTGATATATTCAAACCTGAACCCCTGCGGCGTCTGCACCGCAAAGTATTCGCTCCTGTCGACGCTCCGGCTCATGCCGCTCGCGTCTGTATTTTTTTTCGCGTAAAGTCCGCAGCTGCCGATCTGTCTGAGACTGTCCTTCATAGGCACGCATGCCGCCGCTGCGCCGCTTTGCACGGTCTTTTCGATGACGCCGATCACAGTCCGGTGAGTGACGAACGGCCTCGCTCCGTCGTGTATCAGCACGTATCCCGTCTGAGGACACGTTTCCTCCACCGCCCTGAGCGCATTGAAGACAGAATCCTGACGTTCACTGCCGCCTCTGACTATCCTCTCCACTTTGCCGATCCCGTATTCACGTACCAGATCTGCGCAGTGTTCCGTGTATTCTTCATTCGTTACAATAAAAATATGATCGACTTCAGGCATTGACGAAAAGACTTTCAATGTCTTTATCAATATCGGTTCCCCGCCGATCATCATAAACTGCTTTGGGACAGGTCCGCCTATGCGAGTGCCCTGTCCCGCAGCTGCTATGATCACTGAAACTTCCTTTTCACTATCCATGATGATGACCTCTGCCGCTGCCTGCAGGCTTTGCGAATATCATACGGCCTGCCGAAGTCTGCAGCACGCTCGTCACAATGACTTTTATCGTCTGTCCGATGAAGCGTTTGCCGTCCTCGACAACTATCATCGTGCCATCGTCCAGATATGCAACAGCCTGATTGTTCTCCTTGCCTTCCTTTACGAGCGAGAGTATCATTTCCTCGCCCGGAAGCACCACAGGCTTGAGCGTATTCGCAAGCTCGTTTATATTGAGCACATCCACGCCTTTTATCCCCGCCACTTTGTTGAGATTGAAATCGTTCGTGACTACCTTGCCGTTCATTATCTGAGCGAGCTTCAGCAGCTTGACGTCTACTTCGGGTATCTCGTCGAGCGATTTCTCCCCGGTGCTGTTGTAGATCTCGACACCGTATTCGTTCTGTATCTTGTTGAGTATGTCCAGACCTCTGCGGCCTCGATTTCTCTTCAGCGCATCCGAAGAATCGGCGATATGCCTGAGTTCGACGAGCACGAACTCAGGTATCACTATCTGCCCTTCGATAAATCCCGTCTTCATTATATCCGCTATCCTGCCGTCGATGATCACACTCGTGTCCAGTATCTTCGGTGTAGCGTCAGACTTGGTCTTGCCGCCCTTGCCGGTTCCCGAACCGCTCAGTCTCCAGTTCAGCAGCGAACCTCTGATGTCTTTGCCCTTTTTTGTCGCTATCACGATACCGAGATAGCCGAGTATTATGTATGTAATGACGTTCAGGATCACATCAAGATACGGTACCTTTATACCCACGTATATCTGGCTTATCAGAAATGCTATTATAAGGCCGGCTATAAGGCCTACCGTTCCCATCACGATATCGTTTGCGGACATCTTCTGAAGATCTGACTCCAGGTTGTTTGCCATCTTGTTGCCCTGCTTTTTGAAAGCCGGAGTGAGCCGGAAAAAAATCAAACCGAATATAATTGCAACCAATGTGGAAATTATCATGTCCTGTATTTCCGAAAAATCGACCAGCTCTTTATGTCCTGCAAGTATTATCAGGAACTTTGTTAATGTGTATAATCCGAATCCCAATATTGCACCGGCAATCGTCAAAACAGCTCTTACCAGTTTCTGGAGCATCGTATCCCCTCCTCTCTCTGCTCTTTGTCTAGTTGTCCATGATGAGTATACCACAAATCCTGTACCTAGCCAACAAAATATGGTAGAATCAATACACAAGCTTCATATACAGAACACATTGAAAATTTATTCTTACAATATAGATCAAGGAGGAGATGAATATGGCGAAAATATTAGTCGCAGATGACGAACAGAAGATAAGAGAGGTCATCAGGGAATATGCCGAATTCAACGGTCACGAGGTCACAGAGGCTGCCGACGGCATGACAGCTGTAGGTCTCTGCAGACTCAACGATTACGACCTTATCATAATGGATATCATGATGCCTAAGCTCGACGGCTTTTCGGCATGCAAGGAGATCAGGAAGATCAAAGACATACCTATCATCATGCTTTCAGCGAGAAGCGAAGAATACGACAAGCTCTTCGGTTTCGAACTGGGTATCGATGACTATGTCGTGAAGCCTTTCAGCCCTAAGGAACTGATGGCGCGAGTGAACGCAGTCCTTTCAAGAAACAGCGCTTCCGAAAGACCTGTTGAAAAGGTGATGAAATTCGACGGTCTCGAGATCAACATCCCTGCCAGAACAGTGTATGTCGACGGCAAGAAGGTGGATCTCACACCTAAAGAATACGACCTGCTGTTCTACCTCGTGGAAAACAAGAACATCGCGCTGTCAAGGGACAAGCTGCTCTCTGACATCTGGGGATACGACTTCTTCGGTGATGACAGAACGATCGACACTCACATCAAGAACCTGAGAAACAATCTCGGCAAATACAGAGATTATATCGTTACGTTAAGAGGGGTAGGGTACAAATTTGAAGCTTAGACTTGATTCCAAAAGTATAAAATTCAAAACATGGCTTTACTTCATACTGTTTGCAGGCTTCCTGATGGTAGTGCTGTGGTTTTTTCAGGTGCTCTTTCTCAACAGCTTTTACAGCGTTATGAAGGACGAGCAGACCAGACGAGTGGCGAAAAACATCGAGTCGGCATATACGCTCAAGAGCAATGAGAAATTCCTCAATACCGTTGAGTCGATATCGAACAGCAACGACATGTTCATATATGTCGTCTCGCACGACGGCAGCACCATGTATTTCAGACCTTCCGGAGACAGCACAAGCGCGCAGTACTATGCTGAACAGATCGAAACGATCAACCAGGTGATGCTCAAGGAAAACGTCGACTCAGCGTACAAGCGCATCAAAAGCGATGACTCAAAAGACGTCCTCGCCTACGGCAAGCTGCTGACGAACAAAGACAAGGAACCGATGCTGGTGTACATATTTTCACCGCTGTATCCGGTCTCCTCGACGATAAACATCCTGACCAACCAGCTGATATACGTCACCTGCATATCGTTCATGGTGGCATGCCTGATATCGTTCTACCTTTCCATAAGGATCACCAGACCGATACGAAAGATCACCCGTTCCGCGGAAAGGCTCGCAGACGGCGAATACGGCATAGTGTTCAAGGGCGGGCACTACACAGAGATCAACAATCTCGCCGACACGCTGACCAGGGCCTCCATCGAGCTGGAAAAGTCAGACATGCTCCAGAAGGACCTGATCGCGAACGTCTCTCACGATCTGCGGACGCCGCTCACCATGATCAAATCGTATGCCGAAATGATCAGAGATCTGTCAGGTGACAACCCTCAGAAGCGCGAACAGCATCTTCAGGTCATAATAGACGAAGCCGACAGGCTCAACATGCTCGTAGGCGACCTGCTCTCGCTTTCCAGGATGCAGTCGGGCAAGATGGTGCTGCACCCTACCGAATTCAACATCACGAACGCGGTCCAGAGCATCATCAACACCTACAAGATAATGGAGGACGAACAGGGATATACGTTCAGATTCAACTGCTCAGGCAGTTATATAGTAAAAGGAGACGCGGACAAGATAAAACAGGTGGTATCCAACCTGCTCACGAATGCGATCAAATTCGCAGGCAAAGACAAGACCGTGATAGTCACTCTCAAACGGCGCGGCAGATCCGTTATCTGCAGAGTCGAAGACCACGGCATCGGCATCGCTCCGGAGGAACTCAATCACGTATGGGAGCGCTACTACCGTGCAAGCTCTAATATGGTGAGAGCTTCCGAAGGCTCGGGGCTCGGACTTTCCATAGTCAAGGAGATACTGACACTCCACAAATCGAACTTCGGCGTCGACAGCACGGTCGGAGAAGGTACGACGTTCTGGTTCGAACTCGACTTCGTGAAAACAGACAGGAGCCGCGGCGCACTTACAGACGATACAGAAAGGAACAGCTCAAAAAATGACAACTGATACAGAGATCAACAGTATTAAAACCGGCGTTTCCGGCAGCAGCCCTGTACTGGACTGCGACTTCCATACTCATACAGGCTTTTCAGACGACTGCGATGTTTCCGCAGACGTGATGCTGGAAAGTGCTGCAGCTCAGGGCATAAAAACACTTGCTGTGACGGATCACTACGATCCGGGCTATCCGGACCCGGAGTTCCCGTTCCAGCTTGATTTTGAAAAGTACAACGAATATATGCTGAAAGCCCGCGGAAAGTACCGCGGCATCATGGACATCCGCATCGGTATAGAAGTCGGGATAATGGCCGGACAGTTCGAAGCCGCCAATAAAGCGATAAATGCGTTCCCGTACGATATCATCATGGGATCGTTCCACTGCAACCGCGAAAAGGATCTCTACACCTACGACTTCACTGACGTCGACGGTCCTGCAATGCTCGAAGACTTCTATGTGTACGTCTATGAATGTCTAAAAGAATTCGACAACTATGATGTACTCAGCCATTTCAGCATCGTAGACAGATACATCGGCAAGCTTTACGACTACACTCCGCTGACTGATATCATCGATGCATCGCTGAAGCTCGCCGTGGAAAGCGGCAAAGGTCTGGAGATCAATACTTCGAGTTTCAAATACGGTACAGGCACATGGCTTCCGCGTGAGTCTATACTCAAAAGATACCGCGAACTCGGCGGCGAGATCCTGACTTTCGGATCCGACGCGCACTCGCCGGAACACTATCGCTTTCATTTCAACGACGCTGTTGAATTCGCAAAGAGCCTGGGGTTCAGATACTACTGCAGATTCAGTCAGAGAAAGCCCGAATTCGTAAAGCTGTGATCGCCGCTTTGACACGACAAAAGGCAAAGATACAGAAAAATCCAGCCGTGCACTCTGCATCAGGCTGGATTTCTTATTATTCAAAATGATCTCGCTCAGAATCGCCACAGCGTCATCTTCAGATGGCACTGCACGCTGCTATTCCCCCAGATAATATCTGCCGTATGCATCTGCAGCTTTCAGCGCTGCAGCTACCGTTTCCGGAGTCACTTCAAACGGCATGTTGTGCAGGGTATCGTTCTCTGCACATGCAGCCTTTGCGACTTCCATGATCTGCTCGTCCGTTACATTCTCTGCTCCGAGCTCCTTCCATGTCACAGGAAGTCCGACTTCCACACAGAATCCTATTATCTCTTCGAGTTCCTCTTCCGGAACGTTCTCGAGAACCAGCTGTGCGATAGTTCCGAATGCAACCTTTTCACCGTGATACATCGAGTGACACTCTTCGAGGACTGTCATACCGTTATGGATAGCGTGTGCTCCCGCAAGGCCCGCACTTTCAAATCCGATGCCCGACAGCAGAGTGTTCGCTTCGATTATCTTTTCTACAGCCTCAGTGCATGCGCCTGCCTCAAGCGCTATTTTCGCCTTGACGCCTTCTTCCATCAGCGTGTTGAAGCACAGCTCGGCAAGCGCCATTGCGGCTTCCGTCGTCTTGCCTCCCGCACACGATATCGCACCGCTTCTCTTGCATGCTCTCGCTTCGAAATATGTCGCCAGAGCATCACCCATACCTGATACAGTAAGACGGACAGGGGATTTCGCGATTATGTCTGTATCCATCATTACCATGTTAGGGTTTGCCGGCAGGAAAAGATACTCCTCGAAAACACCGTCATCCGTGTATATCACTGACAGCGCACTGCACGGAGCATCCGTCGATGCTATAGTCGGACATATTATCACCGGAGTATGGTTGTAAAATGCCACGGCCTTTGCAGTATCGAAGATCTTGCCGCCGCCTATTCCTATCATCAGATCACAGCCTTTTTCCTTCATGATACCGGAGATCCTGTCGATCTCGTTTTTGCTGCATTCGCCGTTGAAATAATCGAATGACAATCCGCAGTCAGCATCTTTGAAGCTTTCCTCGATCTCAGCTCCTATACGCTTGTAGCCTCCCGGACTGATAAGGATCAGCGCTTTCTTTCCATATCCTGCTGCATAAGTACCCAGCTTTTTCATCTCTCCCGCTCCCTGAACATATCTTGACGGGCTGATAAGGATCTTTGCCATAAACATACCTCCTCACTGCTTTGCCGGCATTCCGCCGGTATCAGATCGCCGCTGAAAACCAGGGCATTGCTTATCTGCCGGCTGGCGCCGGCTCAGTTGTTTATTTACGTATACAGTATACCACATTTTCTGCCAGCGATACACATTAATCCCCGGCAGCGCGAAAAAACCACATGTTTTCGTGCCCCCTGCAAAATACGCACTTTCGGGCTTTGCAGAAAATCCTGTCATCATCTCAAAAAAGAAAACGACTCCTGCCCGGTCTTCTCCGTGGTCAGAAGTCATCTCCCTGAATTAAATTAATTAAATGGGTGGAGGAATTTATATTGTATCAATATAAATTCTTTGTATCATAAATGCACTTATGCGATACATTCAGCTAAAACTTTGAGGAATTCGCGGCAGTCTTCAGGATAGATCTCTCCCATGTTTGCTACCTGGAACATGCCCATTTCCTCATACTTGCCCTTGCCGCTGTAAACGACATAGCCTTTTGCTTCCATAGCCTTCAGGAATGCCTTAAGGTCTTTTCCTTCAGGAAGGAATACAGATGTAACAGTGTTTGCCATTTTTGATTCATCATCCAGAAGCAGCTTCAGACCCATGTCCTTCATGCCTTTTCTGAGGATTCCTGCGCATTCCTTGTATCTTGCAACTCTGGCCTCTACGCCACCGTCTGCCAGTGCGTTGTCAAGAGCGACATCGAGAGCCCAGAACAGATTTACATTAGGTGTGTTAGGAGTCTGGTTCTTGTCTCTTGCCGATATGTAGTGCTTTGCCAGATTGAGGTAAACGTTTTTGCCCATTTCTGGTGTGAGAGTTTCAAAAGCGTCTATCTTTCCGCATATATATGCTGAACCAGGATATGCACCCAGGCACTTTCCGCCTACTGATGTAGCGAAAGTGATGTGGAAATCAACTACATCTATGAGTTCCCCTGCTGCTGCCGATACGCAGTCAACGAAGAACCATTTGTTGTACTTGTCAGCAAGCTGTCCTACTGCCTTTACAGGGTTTATCATGCCTGTCGATGTTTCGTGGCATACCATTGCAACTACTTTGATCGCAGGATCTGCCGCCATCATTTCCTCTACCTTGTCCATCGACGGTTCTTCTCCCCAAGGGAATTCACAGTCAACGAGAGGAATATCATATTTCTGTATTATCTCAAGAAGTCTTTCTCCGAAAACACCGTTTCTGATCAGCATTACCTTTTCGCCTTCATTGAAGATCGATGAAAGAACTGTTTCGTTTGACGATGTTCCCGATCCCGAAATGATAACTGATCTGTAGCTGTCATCTGCCTTGAACAGCTTGTTGATCTTTGCAGTAGTTCTTGCAAACAGATCTTCGAATTCTGCTCCTCTGTGGCAGATGTCATAATGCGTCAGTGCCTGACGTACATTTTCTTTTACCATTACAGGTCCCGGACTGAATAATTTTGGTGCGCTCATAACTACACTTCCTTTCGATTTTTCGATACCATACTCTTTCGATTTTATATGTTTTCAACGACCATGGTCTGCAAAGCCGCCATGATCTGCCGGTCTGCGCGAAGCAGGCCGCGATCCTGTCTTGTCTTCACTGCGTCTTTCGGACGCGCTGTTATTCGGATATCCTATTCTTCCGACCAGTTTTTCGCTCTTTCAACAGCTCTGTGCCAGTTGTAAAGAAGCGACTCTCTTTCGTCCACGCTCATCTTCGGTTCATATCTCTTCGCGAGCTTCCAGGTCCCTTCCATCTGTTCTATCGAATCGAATTCTCCTGCGCCCAGGGCTGCCAGCTGTGCTGCGCCGAGTGCTGTAGTGTCCTTTATCTCCGGAACATCTACAGGGATACCGATAAGGTCTGCCTGGAACTGCATGAGGAACTTGTTCGCTGCTGCGCCGCCGTCAGCTCTGAGAACTGTTATCGGCATGCTTGCATCCATGTTCATCACGTCCAGATTATCCTTTACCTGATATGCCGTCGCCTCGAGTGTCGCTCTGACTATATGCTCACGCGTCGTGCCGCCTGTGATGCCTACCATGGTGCCTCTGGCATATGAATCCCAGTGCGGTGCTGCGAGACCTGAGAATGCAGGCACAAAATATACTCCGCCGTTGCTGCCTGCATCGTATGCCATCTGCTCTGTCTCTGACGCACTGTTGATTATCTTGATACCGTCTCTGAGCCACTGTGTAGCCGCGCCTGTTATATATATGCCTCCGTCGAGAGCAAACGACATTTTTTTATTGAGTCTCCATGCCACTGTAGTGAGCAGACCGTTCTTCGAATATACCGCCTTGTCGCCCGTGTTCATCAGCATGAAGCATCCTGTTCCATATGTACATTTTATCGATCCCGGCGTGAAGCATGCCTGGCCGAACAGTGCCGCCTGCTGATCGACTACGGATCCTGAGATCGGAATGGAGGCTCCGAGAAAATCAAGCGGGTCTGTATAACCGAAAACAGTTGCACTGTCGCATATTTCAGGCAGTATCGATTTGCTTATTCCGAGAATATCCAGGATCTCATCATCCCATTTTCCGTCATGGATGTTGAACATCATGGTTCTGGAAGCCGTAGAGCAGTCCGTAACGTGCACCTTTCCATGAGTCATCTTCCAGATGAGCCATGTATCGAGTGTTCCGGCAAGCGCACGGCCTTCCTTTATCTTATCTTTTACCCCTTCTACATTGTCTATTATCCACTTTATTTTAGGACCGCTGAAATAAGAGTCTGCCATAAGGCCTGTCTTCTCCCTTATCAGCTCTCCGTGTTTTTCCGTAAGGTCATCGGCGTATCTCGCCATTCTTCGATCCTGCCATACGATCGCATTGTAAAGCGGCTCTCCTGTGATCTTGTCCCACATCATCACGGTCTCACCCTGATTGTCTATCCCGATGCAGCTGACCTGGTCAGCGCTTACGCCGCCGATGCTGAGCGCCATATCCACTGATTCGATCACCCTCTGCCAGATCTCCATAGGATCGTGCTCGACCCATCCCGGCTTCGGATAATACTGTTTGTGCTCTTTGTAGCCTCTTGCGACCACGTTCCACTTCTCATCGAGAAGAAGCGTCGTCGTTCCTGTGGTTCCCTGATCCAGTCCGATATAATACTTTTTCTTCAACATAATCATTTCCTCTTTTCTTATTTTCGACATTATTTATTCAAATGGAAATGTAATTTTCTATCTTGTCGTACGGCAGCCGTTTGAACATGAATTTCCTGAACTCTCCGGATGAACATCTGAGAAGCTTCCGGTATGTCCTGTTCATGTGCGCATGATCGAAAAACCCGCAGTCCACCGCGATGTCGACCAGCAGCGTTTCTCTATCCTCGATGATCCTGTCCATAGATGCCTGCATCCTTATTATCTGCGAATACAGCTTCGGCGATATCCCTACGCATCTGTCGAACATCTTGCCGATATGCCTCGAAGTGAACCCCGTCTCCTCTGCAAGCTTTTCGACCTTGATATTGCCCTGGCTCTGAAAGATCCTGTCGGTACAGTATCTCACCAGATATTTGTCCTGCTCCATACGCATATGAACCCTTATCTGCTTCGAGATCAGTCTGATACGTTCTGACAGTTCTGTCTCTCTCTCAAGTACCGAAAGCATCTGTTCGCCCCATGGTATATCATCCTTCAGCGAAACAGACTTGTTTGTGATACTGTTCGCACCGCCATCGATGAGCGCATATCCGGCACCCGGTATGAAACGGATAAAGATAAACTTTTCATGCGGCTTTATCTCCAGCTTCCGTATCTCGTCTATGACTCCGCATATGTATCCGCTCATCTCACCCTCATGGTTTCTGAACACCATACTCATACACCCGTCCGGAACGATCGGAAGTATCTGAGGATATTCTCTAACCGACTTGATGTAAAAGATATCGGCAACCGTGGTATAAAGCGGATGTCCGAAATTTACATCTATCTTCTCGACCTCGAATCCTGTGTCGTCAATTATGAACGGTTCATACTGAATTCTCTCTTCAGTTGGGGCCAGGTACTGTTTCTGGCTTATTACAAATGACATTTTTCTTCGCTTTCACTGTTTTCTATTCTGTAAAACCGACGGCGCCGCATTGGTTAGTAAAAATCAGAACGCCTTTTCATTTCACCTATATAATAGCACTGTGCATTTCTCCGGTCAACTTCCGTTTTTTCCTAGCGAAAATTGTTCCTGATAGCATACAATAAATGTCAACAGGAGGAGTTTTTGTTATGCAGGTATTACAGGGCATGGATCCCGATAAAATGATAATAATTTTGCCATCGGCACTTATTGCGATGTATCTGATCATCAGCCTGCAGAAAAAACTCTGCAGCGGAAGCAATCCTCACATAGGACTGATACTTCCTGCGATATGCTTCGCAGCTTCCACGATTCTCGCGGTAAGGCCTCTGATCGTGGCCGCACAGGAAATATCAGGCGGACTCGTACTGCTGTGCCTGAGGATGTGGTTCACATTCAACATAGCGACGCTGGTGTTCCTGTTTCCTTATTATATGCGCATAAGAACGATGCGTACTGAAACAGCTTCAAAAAAGTCTGCCGCTGAATAATATACGGCTAAGCCGGCTTTTTTCTATTCATTTTAATCTATTTATTTATTTTAAGGAGGGTATTCTTATGGAAAACAATGCAAAGGCCCAAACACTAAACCGATCGTTAGGACTTTCGGAATGCGTCACTATTACCGCCGGTGCTGTAATAGGCGTTGGTCTGTTTACCGTCGGTTCACAGATCGTAGGTCTGATGGGCGGTACTGTAATCGTCGCATCACTTATTTCATTCGTACTGATCCTGTTCCCATGCGCAATGTATGGTGAAATGGGTGCAGCTCTGCCGCTGGCAGGTGGTACATACTCTTTCGCAAAGAGAGGTATCAGCTATCCGGTAGCAGTATTCGAAAGCTGGAACTACACTCTTGCTCAGGTAGGTATCGGAGCATCAGAGGCTATGGCTTTCTCAAACTACTTCCTCAGATTATTAAAGGCACTTGGATGCAATGTTCCTATCGATAACAACGACTATTCGCTTATCGATTACTTCCAGGGAGCAGTTCCTACAGATGTATTCCTTTGGAAAGTCCTGCCGGCTATAGGACTGTTCATTCTCTTCACTGTGATCTCATACAGGGGAATCGAGATGAATGGTAAGACACAGAACTTCTTCATGTTCTTCTTCTGGGCATGCTCACTGGTATGGTTCGCAACAGTTATCGCAAAGGCAGACTTCTCAGGCGTTACTGAAATGGTTGCAGGCGTTGGAATCCCTGCAGGCGTAAATGCATTTGCTCAGGCTGTACTGCTCGTACTCTGGTGCTTCTTCGGATATGAAACCATCGTTGGTATGGGTTCTGAGGTAAAATTCCCTCAGCTGACTATTCCAAGAGCTCTGCTGATCTCACCGTTCTGTGTACTCGCAGTAAACCTTCTTTTCCAGTGGTTCCTGTGCGCACTGACTCCTGCTCAGCACGTTCCTGACCTTTACACATCAGCTGCTCCTTATGCAGAAGCGATGCAGTATGCGGGCATCGTGGGACTGCCTCTCATCATCCTGTGTCTGGGTATCACATTAGGCGGAGACTTCTCCACTATGAACCCTTGTATCGCAGGACCTGCACGTTATATGTACATAATGGCAGAAGACGGAAACTTCCCTAAATACTTCGGCAAGGTTCACCCTAAATACAAGAGCCCTCACCGTGCAGTAGTTCTCTGCGGAGTACTGGGAGTCTTCTTCATCCTGTCAGGTTCAATAAAGATCGTTGCAATGATGTGTGCATACAACCAGATACAGGCATATATCATCGGTTTCTGGTCATTCTTGGCACTCAGAATAAAAGAGCCGGATCTCAAGAGACCTTGGAAGTGCCCTGCCGGCAAGTTCGGTGCATGGTTCAGTATCATATGCTTCGCATTACTGCTGATACTCGCATATGACCCTGTTGCTATCTGGTACAATGTCGTTTGGGACGTACTCGCTATCCTGTACTATGTACTCTTCGTTCGCAAGAGACCTATCCCGCAGGAAGCTATCGATGTAGAAGCTCTTACACTGGCTACTGCAGATCCTACTCCTGAAGAAAAGGCTAAGCTTGACAGACAGTACAAGATCTGGAGAATAGGCGCTTACATCGCAGCTGCAGTTGGCGTATTACTCTTCGTATTCGCATGGATATTCTAATCAGACAGATAGATATATATTCAATATGACTGAAAAAGAGCCGTCATCAAACTGACGGCTCTTTAATAACTAACGGAAAGCCTGTCTCACACGGGCCCCAGATATGATCCAAACATCAAAAGATCAAAGAATACAGAGGTTATTTACAATGAGAAAATTTATAGGAACTGTATTATTCATATTTCTGATGATACTGGCCACCGCAGGTCTTGCGGCATACGTGATGCAGGAGGCATTCAAGGAACCGATCACCTTCAAGGAGTTCTTTGAAATGGTCTTCGGCAATTAGACCGGCAGGCTTATGTTATACACGGCAGAAGGACCCGCAGGCTGCTCTGCGGGTCCTTCTGCTTTTGTGTTATGTTATTATGTAATAAGGCATCTACCGATGTTTCTTTATCTCACCAGGTTTTTACTAACCCCAGAGTTCTTCATCAGAAGGCACATGATTGTCCGGCATGTATCTTGCGATCCTCGATACGTTCATGAGATGCTTGTAATCGAGGTTTTCAGAGATACTGTTGTGTCCCCATGAGCCGCATCCCAGAGTATTAGTAGGTGCGAGACCATTGTAGAAGCTTCCGCCTGCGCTGCTTGCCGACACCTGATTTATTACGAATCTCGAAGCGCAGAGCTCTGTTCCGACATATTCGATATGTTTCTCTGAATCCGAGTGGAATGCCACACTGTGACCTTTCCCGTCTTTTTCAAGGTTTTCTCTTGCGATATCAACGCCTTCCTCAAGCGAGCCATATTTATAAGCTGCGATGACCGGCGCCATCTTTTCTCCGCCGAGAGGATCGGTAAGTCCTGTTCCTTCCGCTTCAACAACGATTATCTTAGTATCTTCCGGCATATCTATACCTGCAAGCTTTGCAATGCTGCTGCATGACTGGCCTACAGAGTGTCTGTTAGGCTTGCCGTCCTGGAAAAGTGCATTTCTTACTTTTTCAAGATCTTCCTTATCGCTTACCACATAAGCTCCGTTTGCCTTGAATTCCTCGATCACGTCGTCATAATCGTTCTCACTGCAGATGACCGACTGTTCTCCAGAGCAGATGATGCCATAGTCAAATGTTCTGCCTGCGATGATCTTAGGTACGGCTTCCTTGCAGTCATATCCTTCGTCTATGATGCACTGCACATTTCCTGCGCCTACGCCCAGAGCCGGTCTTCCGGAGCTGTATGCTGCTCCTACCACTCCTGAACCGCCTGTAGCGATAACGACATCTGCAGATGCGATGAGGTTCTTCGTATTTTCTCTCGAATGCTGATCGAGGATCTGTATGAGATAATCAGGATAACCCAGCTTCTTCAGCTCTCTGTTGATAAGCTCGACTGTCTCTGTGCTGCATTTGATCGAACTGTGGTGCGGTGTGATTATTATCGCGTTTCCACACTTGAGAGCAAACATAGCATTGCTCATCGGTGTAACGATAGGGTTTGTGCATGGAGTTATCGCTGCCACAACACCCATCGGTTTTGCGATCCTCGTGATCCCTGTCGTTTCGTCAGTATCCAGTATGCCGCGGGATTTTTTACCCTTTAATGAATTCCAGATTATCTTGGATTTCTGTTTGTTCTTTGCGATCTTGTCCGGAACATTTCCCATGTTTGTTTCCTGCACTGCGATCTCTGCAAGATACTCGGCATTGTCATATACTGTCTTTCCTATCACCTTTACCGCGAGGTCTACTTCCTCCTGGCTCATTTTTTCAAACTCTGCCTGAGCCTTCCTCGCTCTGCTGATATACTCGTCAATATACATTTTGCTCATTTCACTGCTGTCCATTTTTATACCTCCATTTATTCTTCCATTTATCTTTCTGTTTTCAAATATGATGTATCCAAATCAAACATCTTTAGAGCATGCTTCCCGTATCGAGAAATCTGCTGTGCCATGACAGAGCCTCACTGAGGATATGCGGTGTGTGAAGTACTGATCCTTCGCACGCTCTTCTGAAATAGCTCATCAGTTCATCTCTGAAATCAGGATGTGCGCAGTTTTCTATTATCTTTACTGCCCTTTCCTTCGGACTGAGCCCTCTCAGATCTGCATATCCCTGCTCTGTAACAAGTACCATCACTTCATGCTCCGTATGGTCCACATGAGATACCATCGGAACTATAGAAGAGATCCTGCCGTCTTTTGCTGTGGAAGGCGTGCTGAATATCGATATCGCCGCATTCCTCGAAAAATCCCCTGATCCGCCGATCCCGTTCATCATCTTCGACCCCATTATATGCGTCGAATTCACATTGCCGTAGATATCCGCCTCGATAGCGGTATTCATGGCTATAACACCCAGACGTCTTATGACTTCGGGATTGTTGCTTATCTCCTGCGGTCTCAGGATTATCTTATCCCTGAAGAACTCCACTTCATCCAGAAAACGCTCCAGTTCCTCCGGCGACGGACTCAACGCCGTCGTAGACGCCATCGTCGCTTTGCCCGATCTGAGCAGATCCAGCATCGAATCCTGCACGACTTCTGTATAGCATGTCATGCCTTCATACTGCGAATCACACAGTCCGTAAAGCACTGCATTTGCTACGCTCCCTACTCCTGACTGCAACGGCAGCAGCGAAGTGCCCAGTCTTCCGGCTTCCACCTCAGCCTCGAAAAACTTTATTATATTGTCCGAGATTTTCTGCGATGTCTCGTCCACCTTTCCGAGAGGCCTGGTCTTGTCCTGCATGTCGGTAATGACTACAGCCGCGATCTTGTCAAAACCACACTCCATGTATGTCGTTCCGATCCGGTCTGAAGGGGAGCAGATATTTATCGGCTTGCGATTCGGCGGATTGTCCAGTATCACTATGTCCGCCATACCTTCCAGGCTTAACGGCTTTGACAGATTTATCTCCACGATCACTTTATCTGCATTCTTTATGAACGACGGTGTATTCCCGACTGCTGTCGTAGGAACTATGTCCCCGTTTTCTGTGATTGCAAGACCTTCTACTATAGCGACATCGATTTTATTCAGAACTCCGTAATTCACATACTGCGTGCTTTGAGAGAGGTGCATGTCCACATAATCTATCTCACCTTCGTTTATCTTATCTCTTATCGCCGCATTTGTATGATATGGCAGACGCCGCCTTATCATTCCCGCCTCTGTGAGCGCCGTATCGATCTCCGGCCCTACCGAAGCACCGGAATAAACATCGATCTTTATGTTTTCTCCCCGCTTTCCCCTCTCAGCAAGTGCGAGAGGAACTGCTTTGGGGTACCCCGACGGTGTGAATCCACTGACGCCCACAGTCATCCCATCGCTGATCAGTTCTGCTGCCTCTTCAGCAGTCCTCACCAGTGAAAGCGCCCTGGCATCTCTCAGGCGAGCTTCAAGTCCGTCTTTTTCTTTACTCATAACTGCATCACTTCCTTCAATATCTGATATAACTGCTGCCGGTTTTATCCGGACGACTGTAATGTCTTCCTTCATGTTTATAATTTAACATGCTGTTTTCAGAAAATAAAATCAACTTTTCTTATGGATATATCGACTTTTCCTATAGTATGCAGGACCGGCGGCCTCAGTACATCTGTGTATTTTTATGCAAAGCGCGCGATTTACATGATTCTGCGGGTTTTACATGCTTCTGCCGGTTGCTCTTTATCAGACATATCTGTTATACTGAGTCTGGAAATCAAATCAGAAACACATACTGGAAACGGGGTGTATATGAACCATGAATATCAACCACCTGCACTATTTTGAAGAAGTCTGCAGACAGGGCAGCATCACCAAAGCGTCTGAAGTGTGCCACATATCGCAGCCGTCGATAACCGCGGCAATAAACGGACTTGAAAATGAACTCGGATACAAACTGTTCTCACGAATCAACAACCGCCTTTACCTTACAGATGAAGGCCGGGCATTCAAAGAAATCACTCAGCAGTTCCTGAAGGAGATGGCAAGCTACTCCGAAAAAGCCCATGACCTTGCAAAGAATAGAAAAACCATCCTGAAGCTGGGAGTCCCCGCTGTCATGGGTACATACTTTTTCAAAAAGATCATCCCCGGATTCAACAACGATTATCCGGATATCCAGCTTGAGATCTTTGAAATAGCAACGATCAACGGGGTATCGATGCTCCGCAACGCAGAACTCGATCTCCTTCTGGGGATAAAAAACGAGACCTCATACACCAGCTGCGATTCAAAAGAAATATTCAGCACTGAGCTTCAGCTGGCCGTAAACAGAAATCACCGTCTTGCAAAAGAAAAAGTGATAAAGGCCGATATGCTTTCCGGGCTTCCCATGGTCATCATTTCAAATGGCTCATACCATAACAGCGCAGTGCTGTCCACATTCGAAGATATAGATCTCAATATAATCATGCATTCCAGCCAGATGTCGACCATACACTACATGCTGCGCAACGATCATGCTGCAACTATAATCTACAGGGATATATTCACAAACGACCCCGATATATGCTGCATACCGCTTGAACGAACTATCCCTGCTCATGTCCACGTATTCTGGCAGAAAAACAATTATGTGTCTTCCGCCATGAAATCCTTCATTTCATACATAACCCGAATGGAGATATGAGCACAAGCCCGAGCACTCGGCGCACAACTGAAAAGAGAGCGATATCCTTGCAGTATTTCTGCCTGATATCGCTCCTTTTTTCTTTTTAAAATCTAAAACAGCTTCTGTATCTCCGATATGTTTTTTATGCCTATCAGCTGCAGCCTGCCTGCTCCGCTCTCGTCACGGCGGGCATTGATCTCCGAAACTGCCTTCCTGAGACGCTGCGCGTTTTTTACAGGGAGCACGATCCTCTCGAAACCAAGCTTTCCAGCTTCCTTTACTATCTTTTCGCTGTTCTGCACCGCTCTGAGATCTCCGGTGAGGCCTATCTCTCCGAGCGCGATAGTCTTGCTGCCCAGCGCCTTTCCCTTGTAGGATGAATAGACCGCGAGCGCTACCGCCAGATCCGTATACGTTCCCTCCGGCCTGATGCCGCCTACGATATTTACATAGACGTCCTGATTTATCAGCGACAGCCCCATTTTCTTCTCGAGTACCGCCAGGATCATGTTGAGACGTGAGTTTTCCACCCCGATCGATGTACGCCTTGCAAATCCTATGTTCGTCGGTGATGTGAGTGCCTGCACTTCGAGTACCAGCGGCCTCGTTCCCTCGTATACCGCAGTCACGACTGCGCCTTCGCTTTCCTTCTCCATCTCCTCGAGGAGCGTGCCTGAGAGGTTTTCGATCTCCATCAGCCCCTGTTCTGCCATCTCGAACGCTCCGATCTCACTGGTCGTACCGAATCGGTTTTTCTGCGCTCTGAGGATACGCATCTCGTGGCTCCGTTCTCCTGTGAAGCTGAGCACACAGTCGACCATGTGCTCCACGATCCTCGGACCTGCCAGATCACCGCTCTTGGTCACGTGCGCGACTATGAACACCGGGATGTTGTAGACTTTTCCGATACGCATCAGTTCGTTGCCGCAGGCTCTCACCTGCGAAACGCTGCCCGGTGCCGAATCCAGCTCGTAGCTGTACATCGTCTGGATCGAGTCTATTATCAGGAACTGCGGATCCAGCTGCACACAGGTCTCGCTTATGCTCTCTATATTGGTCTCCGCGAGTATGTAAAGCTCTTCGGGCAGTCTGCCGCACACTCTGTCGGCACGCATCTTGATCTGCTCCTCGGACTCCTCGCCTGACACGTAGAGCACCGGCCCTTTCCCCGACGCGATATGTGCTGCCGCCTGTATTATTATCGTCGATTTGCCGATTCCCGGCTCTCCCGAAATCAGCGTGAGCGATCCCGGTACGAGACCGCCGCCCAGGACCCTGTTGAGCTCTCCGATGCCGGTATCTATCCTTCCTTTTTCACCGGAGATCACTTCTCTGAGCTTCACGGGTCTGCCGGCTCTGCCCGCGCTCTGCGGGATGCTGCCGAACGCTGCGGATCCTGCGCCGGAAAACACACCTGTCCCTGACCCGGACGTACGCCCCGATGCTGACGCCCCGCTCCTGCCCGCAATCCTGCCTGCGCCGGCCATAGCGGAACTCCTGCGCCTTTTATCATCTATATCAAGATCTATAACCTTTTCCTCGACCATCGTGTTCCATGCGCCACAGATGCACTGCCCCAGCCATTTGGGGCTCTCATATCCGCACTCCTGACACACGAAAACTGTCTTGTTCTTTTTAGCCATACTCGTATCCCTCGCATTTCCGTTCACCGCTTTCAGGCAGGCCTCCATATGAGCCCGGCCTCCTGAAAGAGTTTTTCTTCAATCAGTATTATAGCAGAATATCGCGCCGGTTTTGCGATTTTGCAGAATAAAACACCGTTCGCCCTCAAGATCCTCACACAATAGGGTAGAGTGAGTATACTCACCCTCCCATTGCACCGTACGTACGGTTCTCGTATACGGCGCTACATCAATATAGAATCAAATATTG
>NZ_JAOQJP010000015.1:0-54964 GCF_025567305.1 Brotomerdimonas butyrica | reverse complement strand
TTGAATACTTTGATCGTGCCATAGTGTACCTCCGTATTGTCTCTATTATATCATCTTTTTTCAGACTCTACTTTTTGGGGTACACCTCAAGTAGCCATAGAAAATGCTGCTACCGTGACAGATACTTCCGATGAATTATTGTATTTCGACCATTCTGGCGTAAAAGCCACTGGAAAGCGAACCAGTGAGGGCTTTGTAGTATTAAAGGGTAGCCAGATATCTGCAAAACTTACAAAAAGCTGCCCAGATCCAACATTGCGTAACCGCGAAAAGTATGCGTCCAAAGTAGACGAGAACTTTATGCTTACAGAGGATATTTTATTTACCAGTCCTTCTGCTGCTGCCTCATACATCGGCGGAGCCAGCTTGAGTGGAAATGCCACATGGCGTAACGCACAAGGTGTCACCCTAAAAAACATCGAAGAAAAATAATCTCATGCCAACCGGATTCATTTTCGGTTGGCTTTTCATTTAACCACTCTATTCACTCAACCCTACACAAAATCATCTTGTCAACTCAACACTGCCCATTTTCAACCTGTCAACTCAACCCTTGTTTTCTTTGGGGTAGCAACCTCCGAAAACAAAAAAATCCGAGAGCCGGAAGAATACCTCCATCTCTCGGAAATGCTTTATTTTAAGGCTATTTACACGATTTACTTCTGTACCTTTGACATCAAAACTACCGTCTCAACGGTACTTTCGTTGTCCCAACAAAGTTCCTGTGTCTCTCTGTCTCCAAAATACACCGGAAAACGGAACTTTATGTGCTTCAGGAATCTGCCATCCGGCTGCTCCTGCTCGTAAATGTCCACCTGTTCTACAAAGCTGTTAAGAAATTCTTTCTTCTCCAGATCGGTGAACTTATCATATAGTTTATCAAAATATAAAAGAAATTGATAGACGTTTTCTTCTGATATTTTCTGTTGCTCGATATTCAGCAGGCGGTTCTTAACTTCCTCTATACTGTTCTCCACGCCTTCGATCTCATCGTACAGACGGTATAACCTTGTCTCCATATCCTGATATTTCTTCTCATAAAATTTATCCATAATATCCAGACTGTCCATCTGCTGTCCAAGTCTTGCTTTTGCTCCGGTCAGCTGCCTGTGCTGCTTTTCCAATCCGTCAATCTCTTTTTCTATTTCTTCTGTATCTATTCTTGAACCAATTTTATTCAGAATTGCTTCTTCAAATTTAGGATTCTTCACCAGCTTCCGAATAACTTCTTCCACTGCATTGTTAATCTTCTCCTCACTCCATTGTTTACGATATCCACATTTATGACCATCTACCAGACGACGATGTTTACAGGCATAATAGAAATAATCCTTATATAAGGTTCCATCTTTCTTTTTCTTTCGGTTCACGTTCCCATACATACCGCTTCCACATAGCGGACATCTCAATATTCCAGATAAGATATGCTCATGATCCAGACTATGCGTCTTTTCATATTTCACACCTGTTTTTTCCCGTTTTTGATGTGCCAGCTCCCAATCTGTTTCTGAAATGATTCCTTCATGAATACCATCATGCAGCATATAATTTCCCTGTTTTACAATGCGATATTCATTTCTTGTTCCTGAAACTTTCTCGTTCTTCCTTCGTCCATAAGCCAACTTTCCACAGTATACCGGATTATCCAGAACGCCTTTTATAAAGGAAGAGGCAAATGCGTCCAATGTATTATTCTGTCGTTTTTTCTTTTTATATCCATGCTGGTTCAGCCATGCAGCAATCGCAGAGATTCCCATATTTGTATGAATAAATTTGTCATAAATCAAACGAATAATCTCCGCTTCGTCCTCTGCAATCTGTAATTCTCCATTTACCAATTCATAACCATATGGAGCGAATCCTCCGTTCCATTTTCCTTCCCTGGCTTTCTGCTTACGTCCTTCCATTGTCTGAACAAGGATATTCTCTCGTTCAATCTCTGCCACCGCAGACAGAACAGAAATCATCAGCTTTCCACTATCTTTTGAGCTGTCAATTCCATCTTCTACACAGATCAGATTCACTCCAAAATCCTGCATCCTCTGCAAAGAGTTTAATACATCTGCCGCATTACGACCGAATCTGGAAAGCTTGAACACCAGTACAAACTGTACCTCATCTGTTCCATTCTCAATATTATCCAACATTCTCTGAAATTCCGGTCTGCCCTCTACGCTTTTTCCAGACTTACCTTCATCAGAATACTCATTTACGATTTCCATATTCTGAAATTCCGCATATCTCTTGAGTTTTTCTTTCTGAGCATCCAGACTGTAGCCATCTACCTGCATGGTTGTGGATACTCTGGTATATATATCGCATTTAATCTTTTTATTCTTCATAATCTTCCTCGCAGTATAACTCTGTTTTGTTGTCCCAACCTTATTTTAGTGCTTGTTCCAACTATTTTCAATACTTATTTTCCGTATTGACGCATTTCTTCGCCAATCGTATAATTAAGTTAGATACAGAGCATTTCTGTTATCAAAATATTGCCCGCCCACCATTGGCGACTTATAAATGATTGGCTCGAAAATATTGTTCGCTTACCGGAAGCGTCTAATAAATGTCCGGCTTGAAAATTATTTAGAAAGAATTTCTGTTTTTGATATTGTGTTTTTATCACACATTGCATATACTATAAATACACAAAAAAGCCAAAAAAGAGGAGGTGTTAGTATGGCTACTTCAAGTATTACTCATAATTTTGTCGTATCCAATCCAAATAGCGTAAAGCGTTTTGTCGCAGCAATTGACGAAGCCGACCGTGACCGCACACCAAAGCAGACACTTCCCGGACGTCAGTTAACGAACCCACAGGAAATCTTAGCTTTAATGTCAAAAAGGAAGAAAAAACATGTCTGATAAATATTTTACCGTTAATATTCGGGCATATTTGGATAAAGACGAACCGACATATATCGGAGAGGAAAGTCTTTACGACTTACTCTCCGATTTTTCTTGTCCCAAAAATCCCGATGTTGAATACTTTTTATTACATAATGCAATTGAATTTACGAAAAAAGATCAATCCATCACTTATCTGGTATTTGATGCCGAAGATGCTTCATTGGTTGGCTATTTTTCCCTTACAGTAAAGCCAATCTCTGTCCGGGCCTCAAACATCAGTAAAACAATGGCAAAGAAATTGTCCCGTGTCAGTATTCTGGATGAAGAAACACAATCCTATACCACAGCAGCTTACCTGATTGCACAGTTAGGAAAGAACTATTCTCTTCCAAAAGAAAAACGAATCCCTGGAAACATTCTGCTGGGATTTGCACTGGAAACCATATCCAGTCTCAAATATTCCGTAGGTGGCGTTATGGAGTTTCTTGAATGCGAAGATAATGAATTTCTTCTGAACTTTTATACACAGAATCATTTCAAACCATTTGATACTCGTATTACTGCTTCCCAGAATAATGAGCCACACACTCTGCATCAGCTTTTAAAATTTATTTGATTTAAAAATGCATGAAAAAAGCGACAGTCTGATTTACATTTTGTATTTCAGGAAACTGCCGCTTCTTTTTCTTCCTTATTCTGTTTTTCTTCCTCCAACTCCCGGAGGACTTCTTCGCCGTACTTATCAATCATCCGTACCAGAAAATCAATGCACCGCTCAAATTCAATATTCTGTTGCATAAGCTCCTCCCGTTATTGTTTGTTCTGAGCTTATTTTACAGAACCTGCCTGAAAACCACATTGAATAGAAATTGATTGTAAATTGACACAATTACTTTAAAAATATCCGTATTTTCTTGAATCGAATATATGTTCGTGTTATGATAGATATACTCAATCTTAACTACGAAAGGGGAATTTCTATTGAATCGATGCGATTTTTCTTCTATTAGCACTTGCTTAAAAAATCATATCAGCGAAAGTAATCAAATGAGTCAGCCTGATTTTTTATACGAATTATTTGAAGATTTTATGGATGATCCGGCAAATCAGGATTTTTCAATGGATAACGGTCTGGTTTGCCGCTGGATGACTGGTCAGGCTAAAATCAGTCCTAAAATATCCGCTTACTATTCCAAGCCATCCAATCAGGAAAAATTAGCCCATACCATCCACCAGAATCTTCTTCCACTGATGTCTGACTGTAATATGGCTATACAAGATATTTACACTTTATTCATTCAGGATGACAGCATCTCAGATACGAAAAAGAAAAATCTGACTCCCTTATATAAACCAGCCAGTTCAAGACTGCTGTTTCTTGCAAAACTGATTTCTTTTGGCATGGAACGCCAATTCATCAAACGTAATACCAAAAATCAGAAGCTGCTCGCCGGAGGCGCTTTATCCCCTATTGTGCTGGATTATATTATGGACAGTGAGGTTCCGAAACCATGCCGTCATTTTATCGGAAGAGATAAAGAACTAGAAGAATTATATACCATGCTTGAGGAAAACCGTCATGTTTTTCTTTGCGGAATCGCCGGAATCGGAAAAAGTGAACTTGCCAAAGCCTACGCAAAGCGGTACATAAAGCAATACACCAATATCCTTTATGTAGAATATACCGGCAATCTTCATCAGGACATTACTGACATGGATTTTATTGACGATCTTCCGGAAAGCACTGAACAGGAACGGTTTCAAAGACATAACCGTTTCCTGCGTTCCCTGAAATCTGATACTCTGCTTATCATAGATAATTTTAATGTCACTGCCACACAGGACAGCTTTCTGTCAGTAGTATTAAAATATCGCTGCCAGATTTTATTTACGACCAGAAGTAATCTGAATGAATACTGTACTTTTCAATTAAAAGAAATACAGGATATAAACATTCTTTTCCAACTGACATCTGCATTTTATTCAGAAGCAGACAAGTATCGTTCGACCGTCGAAAAAATCATAGAGACCGTACACTATCATACTTTTGCTGTAGAACTGGCTGCAAAACTTTTGGAAAATGGAATTTCAACTCCAGGTCAGTTATTAGCAAAACTTCAGGAAGAAAGAGCATCTCTCGATAATGAAGATAAAATTAAGATAATCAAGGATGGTCAAAGCAGTAAAGCCACTTATTATAGTCATATCCATACTCTATTTTCACTATATGCTTTATCCCGAAAACAGCAGGATATCATGTGCAATTTGTGTTTTCTTCCTTACACTGGTATTTCTGCCCGCATATTCGCCAAATGGCTGAAACTGCCTACCTTAAATGAAATTAACGACTTGATTGAAACTGGTTTTGTGCAGACAACTACACGTCACACAATCTCCCTGCATCCTATGATTAAGGAAATTGCCCTTTCAGAGACAAAACCATCTGTAAGTAGCTGTCACATATTACTGGATTCTTTACAGAAAATATGTTTAATGCATGGAATGGAAGTAGCTTATTACAAAAAGCTATTTCAAACAATCGGAAATATCATAGAATTGATTGAAAAGAATGATATACCAAAGTATCTGCTTTTTCTGGAAAATGCATTTCCATACATGGATAACTATAACTACCACAAAGGTATGAATGGAATCATTCAGGAACTGACGGGGCTGTTAAGGACAAAAAACATTGGAACCGACTCTGACCGGGCATTATTACTAGATTTTCAGGCAACTCTTGAAACCAAACCTGAAAAAGCAATAAAACTAGAAAAGGATGCACTTGCCCAGATAGAAACTATCACTGCTGACAATGCTCGCCTTGTTTCCAACCTTCATGCCAATCTCGGTGGACTTTACCGCATGAACGCTCATCCCGATCTTGCAAGGGAACACATGGAAAAAAGTATCTCACTGCTTGACCAATTTAACCTGCTTCATATAAATGACAGCATACCTCAGATTGCCAATTATGCAATGTTCCTGACAAAACAGCAGGAACCCGAAAGAGGAATCTCCGAATTACAAAAATTATCCGGCATCATCAAGGAATACCATTCCGATGACTGTCTGGATTATGCCAAAGTACAGGAAACCCTTGGAACCATTTATCTGATGACTGCCAATCTTCCGCAAGCCAAAACACATTTTAAAAGAGCTTTCAAAATATATGAAAAGATCTGGGCTGATGAACCAGAAATGATTGAAGCAAAATATCAGGAAATTCAGGAGTTATATCCACAGATTGGATTTTGCATTGGAAAAAATCTATCCGGTCTTTTAACAAAATAAGCATAATTTACGGCGGGCAACTTGCCCGCCGTAAATCTTTAAATTATGCTTTGATTTTTCCAGAAAATATTTTACTTACTTTGTTTTTTATGAGTATGAATACAATTTTTACTTATTTCCGTATCTGCGAAAACTCTTATAAATAAAAGGCAGTAAGGCTATTGCCATCACTGTATACATTACCATTACAAGCGGAATTTGTCGAAATACACAATTCCCAATCTGATAAATAAGTGGGACTTTTACACTTGCCTGTACATTTGTCAAAATTGTTGGTATCAAATTGAAAAGCGTTGTATACCCAGAAAGTGCCCGTCCTATAAATGGCAATAAGCAATATAAAAAGAACGGAATGCAAACAGCGACACTAATTGTATGCATTTTAGCCGCTACTAACATAGACACTACAGCCGCCAGCATACTGGCTATAAATCCACATACAACTGTCAACAAATAGTATTGTCCATATGACATAATGTAAATACTATACGCCTGATACATTTGATAAGGTGTATTCATACCACTGGTTCCCATAATTCCAAAACAAATCACACTAAGTAATATAATTCCCATACAATAAATCATAACTGTCGTAGCTATTCCTGCCAGTATTTTTGTTTTAACAGCTTTTGTACGTCCATACTTTGTAGAGAAAAATACTGCTTCTGCTTTTGTCTGAAAATCATCTGCAAATATTCCAGCACAAATAAAACCAACTATGATTGCCAGAATAATAGAATACGTTTCTACATACATAATCATAGTATCCCATGAACTATAAGATTCGTATTCTACTGGTAATTTTATTTCATTATATTTCTTTTCCAAGTATTTTTTCTGTACAGAAGTCTTTCCATATTCTTCTGCCATCTTTTCCATATTTTTATGATAAGTGTCATAGAACTCTTGCACATTTTCTTCTGTAATTTGATTCAGAACACTTTCATCATATTCTGCATCCGGTGTTAATACCGATATTATAAAACCCCTAATATCATCTATCGGTTGTAATGTCGTTCCGTAAATCGCATTTTCTTCTGAGGATTGTGTCATCGCATTTTTATTTTGTTCTATAACTTTTCCAAGTTCATCTTCTGTCAATGTACCTTTCCATGCTCGTCTGTTATCTGTAAGTTTTCTTGTTGCCATAATTCCAGTACTAGCATTTCCATTCTCATCCACATAGCGATTACTTGTAACTGCAAATCCACTAAAAATGACAGCAAGTATCAATGCCAATCCGATTGCAAATACATTAATTTTCAGGCAAAAATTTTGATTATCCCGAAAAACCCTTGAAATACAAGCACATTCGCAGGATTTCAGATTGATTTTACTACCAATTTACTACTTTTAACGGATTGCGCCTTGATATGCCGGAACATCTTGCGAGCATGAAACAACCCAATACAAACGCGACGCACTGGCGGCGCGGCACGTCGGCAATCACACAATTTCATATAGCACCGCACTGGCGGCGTTACCTTATCCCAACCGGGAAACAAGGAACGCCGCTATTTTTTTACCCTCATGTTACGCAGTAGGGGCAAAAAGAGTCTTGCTACACAAGGCTTTGCGGGTACGGTTTTCACAGGGTAAGGGATTGATACCTAAACCCTTAAAATCGCTGTTCTACCGCGTAACAAATATGCAGCAAAGGAGTTGATGAAGCTATGGCAGTTTTCCGCGTGGAGAGAAACACAGGATATACGGTTATGAGCAACCACCATTTACGCAACAAAGAACTTTCCCTAAAGGCAAAAGGGCTGTTATCGCAAATGCTGTCCTTGCCGGAGGATTGGGACTATACCCTTGCGGGACTGTCCTATATCAACCGGGAAAAAATCGACGCTATCCGCGAAGCTGTCCGGGATCTTGAAAGAGCCGGATATATTCAGCGTTCAAGGGAGCGCGACGAGAAAGGACGCTTGCGGGGAACTGATTACATCATCTATGAGCAGCCGCCTAACTTGGATTTACCTACATTGGAAAATCCAACATTGGGAAATCCAACATTGGAAAATCCTACGCAGGAAAAACCTACGTTGGAAAATCCAATGCAATTAAATAAAGATATACAAAAGACTGACTTACCAAAAAAAGAAAAATCAAATACGGATTTATCAAGTAACCATTCCATTCCTATCCTTTCCCCTAACCCCTCTCCTTTGAGGGAAGAAACGGCAGAGCCGGAACGGAAAGGAACGGAAGCGGCAGACGCATACAGCGTGTATGAGGAAATCATCAAGGACAATATCGAGTATGAGCATTTTATCAAGCATACCAACATTGACAGGGAACGCTTGGACGAGATTGTGTCCCTTATCCTTGAAACTGTCTGCACCAAACGAAAGACAATTCGTATCGCCGGGGACGATTATCCGGCAGAGCTTGTCAAAGCAAAGTTTATGAAGCTGAACAGCAGCCACATTGAATTTGTCTTTGACTGCATGAAAGAGAACACCACGAAAATCCGTAACATCAAGCAATATCTGAAAGCGGTACTTTTCAACGCGCCCAACACCATTGACAGCTATTACACCGCCCTTGTCAACCACGATATGTACGGCGGCTATTAAAAAACAGGAGGATTTTAATATGACACAGAAAACAGGAGCTTTGATTTTTGATGAAACGGCAGACCGTTACGACATTCGCTTTGACCTTAACGACTACTACGGAGGATTGCATTGTGGGGATTGCCTTGAAGTGTTTGTACGCGGCAAATGGAAGCCGACCCGCATGGAGTACGGGGACAACTGGTATCTTGTCGGTGTGAGGGCTTCGGATTTGAACGGGCTGCGGGTGCGTATCTAAAGGCGGCATGAAAAATGTACGCCTTATTTTTATGCCCCGAAGCGGCACACCACCCTAACCAAACTATGAAAGGAGGGATTTCATGCAAGATGAAGTCAATGAAAAAGTCGTGTCTTTAGCAATCAAAACATCTAAGCTGACCGCCGAAGTGCTGCAAAAGGCTATGAAAGCCCTGCTTGCCAAAGGCAAAGGGCAGCTAACCAAAGCCCCGCATGGGAAAATCACTATGCGGCAGCTTATGAAGCAGGGAGAAAAGGTTTCCAACATTGAGATTACCGACCAAAATATCAAAGCCTTTGACCCTATCGCAAGGAAAAGCGGGCTTGATTACAACGTCAAGAAGATTGAGAACGGCAAGCCGCCGACCTATCTTGTGTCTTTTAAGGGCAAGGATATTGACGTTATGACCGAAGCGTTCCGGGAATTTACCGCAAAGAAATTAGGCAGGGATAAAAAGCCCTCTATCCGCAAGCTGCTTTCCACTCTGAAAGACAAGGCGGCAGCTCTGAACGCACAGAAGGACAAAGTGAAGAAAAAGGACAGGGAGGTATCGCTATGAAGCCGGAACTTAAAAAGCTGCTTATCCTAAATGCCCCCTATCTGCTCTTTGTCTATCTCTTTGACAAAATCGGACAAGCGGTACGCCTTGCGCCGGGGGCTGACCTTTCCGGCAAGGTGCTTTCCCTTGCAGACGGCTTTTCCGCTGCCTTTGCAACCCCGCTTCCGAGCCTTGCCCCTATGGATTTGCTTATCGGTATTGTGGGGGCTGTCCTTATCCGGCTTATGGTGTACTTCAAAGGCAAGAACGCGAAGAAATACCGAAAAGGTATCGAATACGGTTCAGCCCGTTGGGGCAACGCCGAAGATATAAAGCCCTATACCGACCCGGTATTTCAAAATAACGTGCTTCTGACACAGACGGAACGGCTTACCATGAACAGCCGCCCGAAGCAGCCGAAGTATGCAAGGAATAAAAATATCCTTGTTATCGGGGGAAGCGGCAGCGGCAAGACGAGATTTTTTGTGAAGCCCAACTTAATGCAAATGCACTCAAGCTACGTTGTAACTGACCCGAAAGGTACGGTTTTAGTCGAGTGTGGGAAGCTCTTACAGCGCGGCGGGTATCGGATAAAGGTGCTGAACACGATAAATTTTAAGAAATCCATGCGTTATAATCCCTTTGCCTATATCCGCAGCGAAAAAGACATTTTGAAACTGGTAAATACCTTGATTGCCAACACCAAAGGGGACGGGGAAAAAGCCGGGGAGGATTTTTGGGTAAAATCGGAACGGCTCTTTTACTGCGCCCTTATCGGCTACATTTGGTACGAAGCCCCGGAGGAAGAAAAGAACTTCACGACGCTGCTTGAAATGATAAATGCCAGTGAAGCCCGCGAGGACGACCCGGAATTTCAGTCCCCCGTTGACCTCATGTTTGAACGGTTGGAGGAAAAAGACCCGGAACACTTTGCCGTCCGGCAGTACAAGAAATTCCTGTTATCTGCGGGAAAGACACGAAGCTCTATTCTCATTTCCTGCGGTGCGCGGCTTGCCCCTTTTGACATTAAGGAGCTGCGCGACCTTATGGAAACCGACGAAATGGAGCTTGACACCATAGGCGACCGCAAGACCGCCCTGTTTGTTATCATCAGCGACACCGACGATACTTTTAACTTTGTCGTGAGTATTCTTTACACGCAGCTTTTCAATCTGCTTTGCGACAAGGCAGATGATGAATACGGCGGCAGGCTGCCCGTCCATGTGCGCTGTCTGTTAGACGAGTTTGCAAATATCGGGCAGATACCGAAGTTTGAAAAGCTCATAGCCACCATACGAAGCCGGGAAATCTCCGCGTCGATTATCTTACAGTCGCAAAGCCAGTTAAAGGCAATCTATAAGGACAACGCCGATACCATAGTCGGCAACTGCGACACCACCCTTTTCTTGGGCGGCAAGGAGAAAACCACCCTCAAAGAAATGTCGGAAATCTTGGGGAAAGAAACCATTGACAGCTTCAACACTTCCGAGAACCGGGGGCGCGAGGTATCGCATGGGCTGAACTATCAGAAGTTAGGCAAGCAGCTTATGACGGAAGATGAAATAGCGGTTATGGACGGCGGGAAATGTATTTTACAGCTACGAGGGGTGCGCCCGTTCTTCTCTGATAAGTACGACATTACAAAGCACCCCAACTATAAATATCTTTCCGACTATGACAAGAAAAATACTTTTGATATGGAAAAGCATTTAAGGCGCAGACCCGCCCTTGTGAAGCCGGACGAAGTATTTGACTACTACGAAATCAGCGAAAGCGATTTGCAGGAGGACACCGACCATGAATAGACGTATCAGAAAGAAAAAGGACAAGAAAATCACAGAAGCCATAAACGGGCTTGTTTCGATTGCTGAACGACGGGAACAGCAGCGGCAGGCTGCTATCCGGCAGTTTGTGAAACGGTGTGAAGCCCTGTATGAGCAGCAGCGAAAAGAAAGGAGGAATTGACGCAGTAACAAAGAAAAAGACAACTTGCATGATACGCGCCCCTACAAAAATTCCTATCGCCCACACTGACAACTGAATACCGCCGCGCAGCAGACATTTAGGCAGCGCGGGGACTTATGACCGCGGCAGTTTGAAAACTGACCGCCGTTTTTTATGCCCTTTTACGGGCAAGCCGCATTTGCGGCAGAAAGGAGTTTTATGGAATTTTTCAACAGCGCAATCGGCGTATTACAGACTTTGGTTATCGCTCTTGGAGCAGGACTTGGCATTTGGGGCGTTATCAATCTGTTAGAGGGATATGGTAACGACAATCCGGGCGCGAAATCACAGGGCATTAAGCAGCTCATGGCGGGCGGCGGCGTTGCCCTTATCGGCACTATCCTTGTACCTCTGCTTTCCGGCTTGTTCGGTTAAGCGCGGGTAGCTGCCTATGCAGAGCATACTTGACGCGATTAACGAATGGATAAAGGAAATCCTTATCGGAGCGATAAACGGTAATCTGTCAACTATGTTCGGGGACGTAAACGAAAAAGTCGGGACTATCGCAAACGAGGTAGGACAGACCCCGCAGGGTTGGAACGCAAATATTTTCAGCATGATACAGACCCTTTCTGAAAATGTAATCGTTCCGATTGCGGGGCTTGTCATTACCTATGTCCTATGCTACGAGCTAATCAGCATGGTAACGGAAAAGAACAATATGCACGACATAGAAACATTCATGTTCTTTAAGTGGATATTCAAAGCCTTTGTCGCGGTGTTTATCGTAACCAACACGTTCAACATCACAATGGCGGTCTTTGATATGGCGCAGCATATCGTTTCCGGCGCAGCGGGGGTTATCGGCGGCGATACGAATATCGACGTTGCCGAAGCCCTTGCCGCCATGCAGGAGGGGCTTGAAGATATGGAAATCCCCGAACTGCTCTTACTTGTGCTTGAAACAAGCCTTGTAAGCCTTTGCATGAAAATCATGTCCGTACTGATAACCGTTATCCTCTACGGCAGAATGATAGAGATTTACCTTTACTGTTCGGTATCGCCTATTCCATTTGCGACCATGACCAACAGAGAATGGGGACAGATTGGAAACAACTACCTAAAAGGGCTGTTCGCTCTTGGTTTTCAAGGCTTCCTCATTATGATATGTGTCGGTATTTACGCCGTACTGGTAAACGATATGATAATCGCAGACAATCTGCACAGCGCGGTATTTTCCCTTGCCGCCTATACGGTTATCCTCTGTTTTTCCCTGTTCAAATCCGGCACACTGGCAAAATCCATATTCAACGCCCACTAAGGGCAGAAAGGAGGTATTTTCTTGGCGTATGTACCTGTACCCAAAGACCTTTCCAAAGTCAAAACAAAAGTCGCTTTCAATCTGACAAAGCGGCAAATCGTTTGTTTTGCGGCGGCTCTCTTAATCGGACTGCCGCTGTTTTTTTTGCTCAAAGGCAGCGCAGGGACAAACCTTGCGGCTATGGCGATGATTGTCGTCATGCTCCCCTGTTTCCTGCTTGCCATGTATGAAAAACATGGGCAGCCCCTTGAAGTGGTGGTAAGAAATGTCGTTCAGACAAAGTTTACCCGCCCAAAGGAGCGACCTTACAGAACCGAAAACCTATACGCTGTCTTGGAAAAGCAGCGAAAACTTGAAAAGGAGGTATCAGCGATTGTCAAAAGGACAAACAAAAAAGACGCGGGAAGCCGCAGGAAACAGGCGTAAGCTGACCCGCGCCGAAAAGAAACAGATTGCCGAAGCTATCCGAAAGGCAAAGGGGGACGGCAAAGCCCGCACCGCACAGCAGACCATTCCTTACCTTGCCATGTACCCGGACGGTATCTGCAAGGTTACGGAAAAGAGATATTCAAAGTGCGTCGTGTTCGAGGACATCAATTATCAGCTTGCACAGGCAGACGATAAGACCGCCATTTTTGAAAACTGGTGCGATTTCCTCAACTACTTTGACGCGAGCGTGAGCGTGCAGCTTTCTTTCATCAATCAAGGGACGCAGCGGGAACAGGCAGAAAAAGCTATCACTATCCCGGCACAGGAGGACGCTTTTAACTCTATCCGCACCGAGTATTCGGATATGCTGAAAAATCAGCTTAGTAAAGGCAACAACGGGCTTGTGAAGCACAAATACATTACCTTTACCGTTGAAGCCGATAACAAGGCGGCTGCAAAATCAAGACTTTCCCGTATCGAAACCGACGTGTTTAACAATTTCAAGGTGCTTGGCGTAACCGCCCGCCCCTTATCCGGCTATGAACGCTTAAAGGTGCTGCATGGGGTATTCCACCCGGAGGGCGAGCCGTTCTCCTTTTCCTTTGACTGGCTTACCCCGTCGGGGCTGTCTACAAAGGATTTTATCGCCCCGTCCTCTTTCCGTTTTGGCGAGGGCAGATATTTCCGCATGGGGAAGAAAATCGGCGCGGCGAGCTTCCTTGAAATCCTTGCGCCGGAGCTTAACGACCGTATGCTTGCCGACATACTGGACTTGGAAACAGGGGTAATCGTCAATTTACATATCCGCAGTATCGACCAGTCGGAAGCAATCAAGACCATTAAGCGCAAAATCACAGACCTTGACAAGATGAAGATTGAGGAACAGAAAAAAGCGGTTAGAAGCGGCTATGACATGGATATAATCCCGTCCGACCTTGCCACCTTTGGCAGCGAAGCAAAGAACTTGTTGCAGGACTTACAGAGCCGCAACGAGCGAATGTTTCTCCTTACGTTCCTTGTGGTAAACATGGCAGACACGAAGCGGAAACTGGAAAATGATATTTTCGCTGCGGCGGGTATCGCACAGAAATACAACTGCCGCCTGACACGCCTTGACTATCAGCAGGAAGCAGGGCTTTTATCCAGTGTGCCGATTGGGGAAAACCTTATCCCGATACAACGGGGGCTTACCACATCAAGCACCGCTATTTTCATTCCCTTTATCACGCAGGAGCTTTTTCAGACGGGGCAAGCCCTGTACTATGGCTTGAACGCCCTTTCTAACAACATGATACTCTGCGACAGAAAGCAGCTCAAAAATCCCAACGGGCTTATATTGGGAACGCCGGGAAGCGGAAAATCTTTTGCGGCAAAAAGGGAAATGACAAATGCTTTCCTCATTACCGACGACGACATTATCATCTGCGACCCGGAAGCCGAGTATTTTTCCCTTGTGCAGCGTCTTAATGGGCAAGTGATACGTCTTTCCCCTACGGGCAGGGGCATTGACGGCAAGCCCCAGTATGTAAACCCTATGGACATAAACCTTAATTACAGCGAGGACGACAACCCCCTTGCGCTGAAAAGTGATTTTATCCTTTCCCTTTGCGAGCTTGTTATCGGAGGCAAGGAGGGTTTGCAGCCTGTCGATAAGACCGTCATTGACAGGGCTGTAAGAAATGTGTACCGCCCGTTCCTTGCAGACCCCGACCCGGCAAAAATGCCTATCTTGGGCGACCTTTACGACGAGCTGTTAAGACAGCCGGAGCCGGAAGCTGCCCGTATCGCGGCGGCATTGGAGCTGTATGTTTCCGGCAGCCTTAACGTATTCAACCACAGAACCAACGTGGAACTTTCTAACCGCCTTGTCTGCTTTGATATAAAGCAGCTTGGAAAGCAGCTTAAAAAGTTAGGTATGCTCATTGTGCAAGACCAGACATGGAACAGGGTAACGATAAACCGGGCAGAGAAAAAGGCGACCCGCTACTATATGGACGAATTTCACTTGCTCTTAAAAGAGGAACAGACCGCCGCTTACAGCGTGGAGATTTGGAAGCGTTTCCGTAAATGGGGCGGTATCCCAACAGCCATTACGCAGAACGTCAAAGACCTTTTGGCAAGCCGCGAGGTGGAAAATATCTTTGAGAACAGCGATTTTGTCCTCATGCTCAATCAAGCGCAGGGCGACCGTACTATCCTTGCAAAGCAGCTTAATATTTCCCCGCAGCAGATGAAGTATGTTACCCACACCGAAGCGGGCGAGGGGCTTATCTTCTATGGAAATGTGGTGCTGCCTTTTGTAGACCGCTTCCCGAAAGATACCGAGCTTTACAGGGTAATGACGACGAAGCCGGAGGAAGTTTCCGAAAGCGGAAAGTGAGGTGCAGACCATGAAGCAATATAAATCCCGCGATAAAATCACACAGAAAATGACCCGCGACGGGCTTATTGAGGTAAACGAAACACAGCAGACCGCCGAGCGTATCAGTAAACGGGAACAGGACGCGGATTTTCAAAAGTCCCCGGAGCAGCAAGCGGCGCAGGACGGGACGCAGCTTCAAGGTGTAGCGTCCCAAACTTCCCCGTTACCCCACGCACCGGGAGCTTCCCCCGCAAGGGACACCGCCACAGCAGAGCGCGTTATGGAGCATATCGAAGCAGCACAGACCCGCAGAGCCAGTAAAAAAGCGGTACATAAAGCACAGGAGGAAGTTACCGTACAAACAACATCTTCCCGCTTGCAGTTTACCGAGGAAGAACTTGCCGTCCCGGAACTGGAATGCTATATTGAGAAATCAAACAAAGCCGCTGACCGACTGGACGCAGCAAAGGCAGCTATCCCGAAGCAAAAGAAACTGGTTAAGGAGCGCACCTTTGACGAAGCCGCAGGAAAGGCAAAGACCCGACTTCACTTTGAAGAACAGGAAAAACCGATACCCGGCGGCAAAAAAGGAAACCCGCTGTCCCGCCCCGCACAGGAAGCAGGGATTTTCGTCCACAACAAGATACATTCCGTTGAAAAGGACAATTCCGGCGTTGAGGGGGCGCATAAATCGGAGGAACTTGCCGAGCGCGGCGCGAAATACGGGGCGCGGAAGTTAAAACAGGGCTACCGCAGCCATAAGCTGAAACCTTACCGGGAAGCGGCAAAGGCAGAAAAGGCAGCATTTAAGGCAAACGTCAACTTCCAGTATCACAAAACCCTGCACGACAACCCGCAGCTTACTTCTAACCCGCTTTCCCGTTTCATGCAGAAACAGCAGATAAAACGCCAGTATGCAAAGGCGGCAAAGAAAGGAGGGGCAAAAGCCGCAGCGGAAGCCACAAGAAAGACGGCGAAGAAAACCGCCGAGGAAACGAGGAAAGCCGCCGCATTTGCGGCAAGACACCCGGCGGGCATTTTGATTGCAGTTGCCGCGCTGCTTCTCTTTATTATGATTTCCGCAGGGCTGTCCTCTTGCGGGGCTATGTTTTCGGGCTTGACAAACGGGGTGCTTGGCACTTCCTACACATCCGAGGACAGCGACCTTGTGGCAGTTGAAAACAACTATGCCGCATTGGAAAACGGGCTGCAAAGTGAGATTGACAATATCGAAAGCACCCACCCCGGCTATGATGAATACCGCTACGACCTTGACAGTATCGGGCATAACCCCCACGAACTTGCGTCTTACTTGACCGCCCTCTTGCAGAGCTACACCCCGCAGAGCGCACAGGCAGAGCTTGAACGTATCTTTTCCATGCAGTACACCTTGACGCTGACCGAGGAAGTGGAAATACGCTACCGCACCGAAACAAGCACCGACCCGGAAACCGGGGAAACCACCACCGAGGAAGTCCCTTATGAGTATCACATCTTAAATGTGAAACTGACAAACAAGCCGATTTCAGAGCTTGCGGAGGAACTTCTTACGCCACAGCAGCTTGAAATGTACCGGGTGTATTTGGAAACAAGCGGCAACAAACCGCTGATTTTTGGCGGCGGTTCTCCCGACGGAAGCCCGTCCGAGGATTTAAGCGGTGTGGAGTTTGTAAACGGTACGCGCCCCGGAAATCAAGAGCTTATGGAGCTTGCAAAGCAGCAAGTCGGAAATGTGGGCGGCTACCCTTACTGGTCTTGGTACGGCTTTAACAGCCGCGTGGAATGGTGCGCCTGTTTTGTATCATGGTGCTACAATCAAGCCGGAAAAAGCGAACCGCGCTTTGCGGGCTGCGAATGGCAGGGTGTCCCTTGGTTTCAGTCAAGGGGACAATGGGGCGCACGCGGCTATGAGAATATCGCACCGGGCGACGCTATCTTTTTCGATTGGGATTTAGACGGCGTTGCCGACCATGTGGGGCTTGTGCTTGGCAGGGACGGTAGCCGCGTCTATACCGTTGAGGGCAATTCCGGCGACGCCTGCAAGATAAAGAGCTATGACCTTAACTATCAATGTATCAAAGGCTACGGGCTGATGAACTGGTAAAGCAACCCCAAAAAGAAAGGAGAAATGACCTATGGCAAACAATAAAATTGACCGTATCAATAAGGAAATCGCAAAGACCCGCGAGAAAATCACAGAGTATCAGAACAAGTTAAAAGGACTGGAAGTGCAGAAAACCGAAGCGGAAAACCTTGAAATCGTGCAGCTTGTACGAGCTATGCGTCTGACCCCGCAGGAACTGAACGCTATGCTGTCCGGCGGCGGTATTCCCGGCATGACTGCCGCACCCGCAGAAGAAAACGAACAGGAGGAAAATGCAGATGAAGAATAAACTGAAAAAGACCATGACTGCCCTTTGTGCCGCCCTTATCCTTATGGGCGGTTTTTCTGTCCCTGCCTATGCACAGGGCGCAGCCACAGAGCCGCCCGCCGGGGACGCGACCAACGACAGTAATGTAGTTGTGGAGGAAAAAGAGGAAACGCCGCCCCTTACCCCAAAGGGAAACGCTACACTGGTTGACGATTACGGCGGCAATAAGCAACTTATCACTGTTACCACCAAAGGCGGCAACTATTTCTATATCCTCATTGACCGCGCCGCCGAGGGCGAACAGACCGTACATTTCCTAAATCAAGTGGACGAAGCCGACCTTATGGCACTGACCGAAAACGGCGAAGCTGCCAAAAAGCCGGAAATCTGTAACTGTACGGAAAAATGCGAAGTCGGAAAGGTAAACACGTCCTGCCCGGTATGTGTTACCAGTATGACAGGCTGCACAGGCAAAGAACCTACCCCAACACCAACGGAGCAGCCGGAAGAACTGAAAGAAAAAGGCGGCAATCCCGGTGTGGTGCTTGCCTTAGTCCTCTTTGCCCTGCTTGGTGGCGGCGCAGCGTTCTACTACTTTAAGTTTCTAAAGCCGAAGCAGAATGTAAAGGGCGATACCGACCTTGAAGATTTTGAATTTGAGGACTACGACGAGGACGAGCCGGAAGCAGATACCGGGGAAACTCCCGAAGATGAAGAAACGGAGGAAGAAACCCTATGACCCTGTTTACCAACAATCCCTTTGAAAAGATGATGATACAGAAACCGAACGGGCGGCGTGATAATGCGCCGCCTGTTCCTTATCCCCCTGCTTGTGCTTCCTGCCCTTACAAGGGACAGTCCCCTTGTGTGGGGTACTGTCTGAAACAGGTACAGGAGAAAAAGAAAACCGAGCCGGAACGCTGAAAGGAGGAACTTATATTTGATTTTAGTTATCGCAGAAAAGCCCAGTGTGGCACAGACAATCGCTGCCGTACTGGGGGCAAAGGAAAAGAAAGACGGATTTCTCACAGGAAGCGGCTATATCGTTTCTTGGTGCGTGGGACATTTGGTAGGGCTTGCGGAAGCTGCCACCTACGGGGAACAATATAAAAAGTGGAGCTATGACAGCTTACCGATTTTGCCGCAGGAATGGAAGTACACCGTTGCTTCTGACAAGGAAAAGCAATTCAAAACCCTAAAAGAGCTTATGCACCGGGCAGACGTTTCCGAAGTCGTCAATGCCTGCGACGCGGGGCGCGAGGGCGAACTCATTTTCCGCTTTGTCTATGAAATGGCGGGCTGCAAGAAACCTATGCGCCGCCTTTGGATTTCTTCTATGGAGGACAGCGCAATCAAAGAGGGCTTTTCCCGTCTGAAGAACGGCGAGGAATACGACGCGCTCTTTGCTTCCGCATTGTGCAGGGCAAAGGCTGACTGGTTAATCGGTATCAATGCCACCCGCCTTTTCTCTGTCCTTTACAATCATACCTTGAACGTGGGACGCGTACAGACCCCGACCTTAAAAATGCTTGTTGACCGGGACGCAGCGATTACCACATTTAAGAAAGAAAAATACTACCATGTGCGCCTTGTCTTATCCGGCGCGGAAGCTGCAAGCGAAAAACTATCTGACCGTTCCGAAGCTGACAAGCTGAAAGCTGCTTGCGAAGTGTCAAAAGCAGTCTGTGCTTCCCTTGTGAAAGAGAAAAAGACCGCAGCCCCGCCGAAGCTCTTTGACCTTACTTCTTTACAGAGGGAAGCAAACCGCCTGTTCGGTTATACCGCAAAGCAGACCCTTGACCTTGCACAATCTCTGTATGAAAAAAGACTTCTTACTTATCCGAGAACAGACAGCGCATTTCTGACCGACGACATGAGCGACACAGCGGCGGGCATTATCAAGCTGCTTTGTGGGAAATTTTCTTTTATGGCGGGAAAAGACTTCACGCCGGAGCTTGGAAAGGTGCTGAACAGTAAAAAGGTATCAGACCACCATGCCATTATCCCGACTATGGAGCTTGCAAAGACCGACCTTGCCACGCTGCCGGAAAGCGAAAGGAATATCCTTACCCTTGCCGGGGCGCGTCTGCTCATGGCGACCGCTGCACCGCATACCTTTGAAGCGGTTACAGCAGTTTTTGAATGTGCCGGACAGTCTTTTATCGCAAGGGGAAAAACGGTGCTGTCCGACGGGTGGAAAGAGATTGACCGAAGATACAGGGCAGCCTTAAAGAACAAGCCCGAAACGGACGACGCAGACAGTGACACAGAAAAGACCCTGCCGCCATTTACCGAGGGACAGACCTTTGAAAATCCGACGGCAAAGGTAACGGAGCATGACACAACACCGCCAAAACCTCACAACGAAGCGTCGCTGCTCTCTGCTATGGAGCGCGCCGGAAGTGAGGACACCGACCCGGACGCAGAACGCAAAGGGCTTGGAACTCCCGCCACCCGCGCCGCCGTCATTGAAAAACTGGTAAAGGGCGGCTTTGTGGAGCGAAAAGGCAAGCAGCTACTTCCCACAAAGGACGGTATCAATCTTGTGTGTGTCCTGCCGGACACCTTGACAAGCCCGCAGCTTACCGCAGAATGGGAAAACAATCTGACGCAGATTGCCAAAGGCAAGGCAGACCCCGCCGCATTTATGGAGGGTATCGAGGATATGGCGCGGGAACTGGTAAAGACCTATCCGTTTCTTTCTGATGATAAAGCGCAGATGTTCAAGCCGGAACGGGAAGCGTTGGGAAGCTGCCCCCGCTGCGGTTCTCCTGTCTATGAGGGAAAGAAAAACTACTATTGCAGCAATAAGGAATGTAGCTTTACCATGTGGAAAAATGACCGTTTCTTTGAAGAACGAAAAGTAACCTTTACCCCCAAAATTGCCGCTGCACTCTTACAATCCGGCAAAGTAAATGTGAAAAAGCTCTATTCCCCAAAGACGGGCAAAACCTACGACGGAACTATCGTATTGGCTGATACAGGCGGGAAATATGTCAACTACCGCATTGAACTGTCGAAGAAGAAATAACTGAATAGCAAGCATAGGAAAAGAGTACCCTTTTCCGTAAAATCCCTGCTTTCTCTACCGAGAACGGCGGGGATTTTTGCTTGTTGGGAAGTTTCCCAAACCCTCTGTTTTATGGAGGGTTTTACCCTCTGAAACCGAAGAAAGGAGGTTACACATGGCAAGTTTACGGGACACCGTAAAGGACTATCAAGAAGAATTAAGGGACGGTATCGCTTGGGTGGCGTTTTGGAAAACGGGACGTTCTTGGAACGCCGAATATTTCCACCTTGAAATGAGCGACTACATTTACCCGGAGGACAGAAGCCGCATGGAAGAAATCAAACAGGCTGACCCTGCCGCCGTTGTGGTAAACGGCTATTATTCCGGCTATCTTGGCGAGGATATGAACCTTGACGAGCTGACCGCCGGGGTGCGCCGCCACTACGAAAACGGATATAGCAATATCGGGGAATTTATCGAAGCCCACGACGACAGGCTGCCGCCGGAGCTTATCGAGGAAGTAAGAGCCGCCGCCCACGCTGCGGGGCTTCCTTTCTCTGAAAAAGCCTACCGGGACGGCGAAGAACCCGACCCCTATATTTTTGACGGGAGCATGAGCATGGAGGACTACGAACTTATGCACCGTATGATTGAAAACGAAAGGAGCGAACGCATGGTAGAAACGATTTTAAGCGGGTATCTTTCTAATCTTGGAAAGTACACCGAGGGCAGACCTGCGGGCGAATGGGTATCATTCCCCACGACTGCCGAGCATTTGAAAGAAGTCTTTGACCGTATCGGGATAGACGGCAAAAACTACGGGGAGCTGCATATCACAGAATACCAGTCCTCTATTGCAGGACTGGCAGGAAAATTGACCGAGCTTGAAAGCCTTGACGAACTGAACTATTTGAGCGAACTTTTGAAAATGCAGTTTGACGACGACCGGGAAAAATTTGTTGCAGCTATGGAATACGGCGACCATACAAGGGACTTGCAGGATATTATCAACCTTGCACAAAACCTTGATTGTTACTGGCTTTACCCGTCCGTACAGAGTGAGGAAGATTACGGGCATTATCTGATTGAAGAACTGGACGAGTTGGAGCTGCCCGAAGAAGCAAAAAAATATTTCATGTATGAGGAATACGGGCGGGACGCTGCTATCAATGACGGGGGCAGCTTTACCGAACAGGGCTATATCTACAATAACCGCAACACCTTTACACAGTGGTACGACGGGCGCGACGTGCCGGAGGAATACCGGGTAACGCCGCAGCCGCCAGTACAGGAAAAGGAACAGGCAGACCTTGACGCTTCCGCAGCCATACAAACCGCCGCCACAGAGCAGCCCCCGGTTCTCCCGATTATCCTATCTTCTGAAAAGCCCGCCGATAAAATGAAAGAGATTACCGACCGACTGGAACAGGGAATTTTAGGACTGTATGAAAGCGACCGTTACGCCGATTATCTGCGTACCATGTCAAAATTCCATGATTACAGCCTTAACAATACAATCCTTATCGCCATGCAGGGCGGCAATCTTGTGAAAGGCTATAAACAATGGGAAAAGGAATTTGACCGCCATGTAAAGCCCGGAGAAAAAGCTATCAAGATACTTGCACCGTCCCCGTTTACCGTCAAGAAGCAGGTGGAAAAAATCGACCCGGACACCCAAAAGCCTGTTTTCGATAAGGACGGAAAACCTGTTACCGAAGAAAAAGAAATCAAGATACCCGCTTTTCGTGTAGTATCTGTCTTTGATATTTCACAGACCGAGGGAAAAGAACTTCCTGCCCTTACCTATGAGCTTACGGGCAACGTGGAACAATACAAGGATTTTTTCGCTGCCCTTGAAAAGACTTCCCCGTTTGCTATGGGATTTGAAGCACTAAGCGGCGGCGTAAAAGGACGCTGCAATTATGAGGAAAAGCGTATCTTCATCAACGAGGGCATGGACGAATTGCAGAATATCAAGACCGCAATCCATGAAATCGCCCACGCCACGCTGCATGATACCGCCCTTGCCATGCCGGAACGCCCCGACCGCCGCACCCGCGAGGTACAGGCGGAAAGCGTCGCCTATGCGGTCTGCCAACATTACGGGCTTGATACGTCGGACTATTCTTTTGGGTATATCGCCGGGTGGAGCAGCGGAAAAGAACTTGCAGAACTGAAAGGCTCTCTTGAAACAATCCGCAGCACCGCCGCAAATCTGATTGATACCATAGACGGACATTTTGCAGAAATCCAAAAGGCACAGGATAAGGAACAGACCACCGAACAGGCACAGCCCGCACAGGAAGCCGCCAAACAGCCCGAAACAAAAGCAGCCGCGCCGGAGCTTCCCGAAGAAACAGCCCCGGTACAGGAAAAAGAAGCACAGCCGGAACAGGCTGCACCCGCCGCCCCTTATTATACTATCAATGAAGCTGCCGCCAAACGTGCAAAGGATATGAACAGTTTTTCCGATTATAAGCAAGGCAGCGCGACGGCTGAATACAGGCACTATGTAGATGAAGCCGTACAACTTGCAGAAAGGCAGAAACAGCGGGTAGACCCGATGTACCATGAGAAAATCGACAGCCTGCTTGACACCTATGCCCGGAAACTGGCGGCGAACATGAATAAAGGCTATGAGATTGACGCGCGTGTTCCCTCTATCCTGATTGCGGGCGGCTCTAACTTCCCCACAAGGAAGAAAGAAAAGCAGAACGCAGCCCGCGACAGCAATTACCGGGAATGGCAGGACATACAAGGGCTTCTTGATAAAATCCGCAGTACCGGCATGGGCGGTATCAGCGCAGACGACCCGCAGGCAGTACAGAAGTTAGAAAAGAAACTGGAAAGCCTTGAAAAATCACAGGAAACCATGAAAGCCGTAAACGCCTACTACCGCAAGCATAAGACCCTTGACGGCTGCCCGCATTTACCGCCGGAGGAACTGGAAAAATTGAAAGCAGACATGGCGAGCAGTTGGCATTTGGAGGACAAGCCCTTTGCGACTTGGGCGTTATCCAACAACAGCGCAGAAATCCGGCGCGTGAAAGACCGTATCAAATCCCTTTCACAGCAAAAAGAAATCGGTTTTGTAGGTTGGGAATTTGACGGCGGCAAGGTGGAAGCAAACACCGAAGCGAACCGACTGCAAATCTTCTTTGAGGATAAGCCGGACGAAGCCACGCGGGAAGCCTTAAAAAGTAATGGCTTCCGTTGGTCGCCAAAAGCCGGGGCATGGCAGCGGCAGCTTACCAGTAACGCCTACTATGCGGCTGATTATGTGAAAGCGATTGCTCCCCTTACCGGGGAAAAGCCTACCGAGTTACAGCGGGCGCATATCCGGCAGCAAAAGGTAGCTGCACAGGAACAACCCGCACAGGAGCAGCCGGAGCAGGAAGCCCCACAGGACAAAGACACCTTTTCCATTTATCAGATAAAAGGCGGGGACGAAACAAGGGACTTGCGTTTTGAGCCTTACGACCGTCTGATTGCCGCCGGACACCGGGTAGACCCGAAAAACTATGCCCTTGTCTATTCCGCACCTCTTACGCCGGGGACTTCCCTTGAAGATATTTACACCCGCTTTAATATCGACCACCCGAAAGATTTTAAGGGACACAGCCTTTCTGTTTCCGACGTAGTGGTGCTTCATCAGAACGGGCAGGACACCGCCCACTATGTAGACAGCTTCGGTTATAAGAAAGTGCCGGAATTTTTGCAGCCGGAAAACTATCTGAAAACTGCCGAGCAGACCACCGAGCAAAACTACAACATGATTGACGGGCAGATAAACAACACCCCGACCGTCGCAGAATTGGAAGCAAAGGTAAAGACAGGAGAAACCATTTCCCTTGTTGACCTTGCGGAAACTGTCAAGGCTGACAAGGAACGTGGCAAGGCAGCAAAAACGGAAAAGAAGCCCTCTATCCGGGCGCAGCTTAAAGCAGCGAAAGAACAGACACCGAAGAAACAGGCAAAACAGAAAACACAGGATTTGGAAAGGAGCTGACGCATGAATAAGTTTGAAAACGTGGATATTTTCGCTTCTCTTGACGCTATCATGCGGCAGAATACAGGATTTTTCCAAAGTGATTTTGACATTGACAAGGAGATTATCGCAAAAGCAGCGGCAAGCCCTAACAGAGAGGATAAGACGCTGCTATGGTTTTGCCGCCCGTCCGGGACGCATTGTTTTAAGGAGCGCGACGTGTTCCTAAAGGATACCGCCGCCCACAATACATGGTGTTTTTACAAAGAGCAGACCTGCGACCGCGTTCTTGCCTATGCCGTCGAGCTGACGGGCAGGGAGCGCGGGAAAATCAAAGGCAATCTTTATGAGCTTGACTATGCAAGGCAGTATGAGCGCGTTAAGGACAATGCGCTTGCCGCCGACACAGTCAAGTTGATTTATGAGCATGGGACAAGGGAGATACCCGCCGGACAGCATTTTAACGGAAATCCCGATACTTCTTTAGGGAAGTTTGAACACTTTGAAGCAGTACCCAACGACCCGGACGCGCTACAATTCCTTTTACGGGAAGAAAAGCAAAAACGGGATAAACTGACACCGGGCGACTTCAAGGAACATACCGCCGCCCTGCGTGCTGGGCTGATTGAAGCCGAAGCGCGGCGCATTGTGCAGGAAATGAAGCGCAGGGACACGCCCAATAGCCCTAATAGGACACATTTCATGGTGGAGCTGTCCCCGACATTTATGCAGCTTGCGTCCTCTAAGGACACCGACCGTCTGTTTTCCATGTTGCCCTATAAGACACTTTCCTTTTCCAAAATCGAGGGCAGACATGGAACATACGCCTTGATTGATAAAAATGAAAACCGGGGCACAGATATTCGCAGGGTGCGCCCCTCAATCCGGGCGCAGCTTGCCGCTGACAAAAGAAAAGCCGCCCCGAAAAAGGCGGCTGTAAAATCAAAAAATCACGAATTGGAGGTATGAGCATGATTAGACTGACAGTTGAAGAAACAAACCTGTTGAGCATTTACAATGAGGACGGCAAACGTGGGCTTACAGAAAACATCAACGCTGCGCTGCCGTTCATGGACGAGGATATGCGGGAACTGGCGAAACGCACCCTTGCGAAAATCGCACCTCTGACAGAAAATGAGTATGCGGAGCTTGCTATTTTCGCCGCTGATGAGGTATGACCGGGATAAAGCGGCTTACACCACCCCAAAGCCGGAAAGTCAACAGCCTTATAAAAAAGGAGTGCTGCAACTGCGATAACGGACACTGTATTTTACTGGACGACGGGGAGGAATGTGTCTGCCCGCAGCTTATTTCCTATTCGCTTCTTTGCAAATGGTTTCAGACCGCCGTATTGCCCCTTGATAAGCTGCTGTATGCAGAGCTTTTCAAGACCGAGGATAAAAAGCGTTGTACCGAGTGCGGAACTTCTTTTGCGTCCACCTCTAACAGCGTCAAATACTGCCCGGACTGCCGGAAGCGTATTACCCGCAGACAGGCAGCGGAGCGCATGAGAAAACGGCGCGCCCTTGTTACGTAGTAGGGGCAAAAAAAGCCTTGATTTACGGGGCTTTCAGTGCTTGAAAATGACGCGGCAAGGGTTTTATACCTTATCCCCTAAAAATGACGTTCTATTGCGTAACAGATACCAAAAACGCACCTACATAAAACAGGGCGCGGACAGTCTTTTGTTGGCTGTCTGCGCCCTGTTCTTTTACTTTATTCGTGCAGTTCTTCTATATCCTTTATTCGGTTTTCCAATAGGATATACAGCTCTCCATTCTCTCCCCTTATAACCAGAGTATCATTTTCATCGGAATAAGTTCCATATTCCACACATTCTATATATCCGATAAGTGTATTTCCGTCCTCAAAAGTAATTTGGATTTTACTGTCTGCGTTAATATAAGTTTCTACGCCATAACTGCCATTTTCTAATGTTATTCTGTAACATGGTGTAATACCAACCATTTTCATAATTATTCCCGTTCCTTTCCTTTCTTCCGTTCCGGCTCTTTGCCTTGCCGCAAAATATTGTCTATGTTCTGTTTGATAACGTCGTATTCCTTGACCTGTTTTTTCAGCTTGCCATAATCAGCGTAAAGGGCTTCTTTTTGCGCTTGTAGTTTCCCGTATTCTTCCTGCATGGCGGCAAGATTGGGGAGTTTAGTAACGCCCGCCGCTTTCAGTGTCTTTACTGCCGCTTCATGGAGTATCAGACTGCTTTCCTGCTTTGCCCGGTATGCGTCCTTATCCTTTGCCCTGCGGTATGCTTCATAGACAGGTTTTGTCTTTTGGTAGGTAGTAACGTGCTTCATCAGCACCGCCATATCTGCAAGACGCTTTTCCACGCTCTTTAATGCGTCTGCTGTCTTTTCATTTTCCGCATTTACTTCCTCAATCCGGCTGACTAAATCTGCGTACTGCTCAATCTTATGTTCTGTCAAGAAATTCATAGTCTTTGCAGCCAGTTTCAGATTATGGATTTTCGCCCACTGTTCATAGCCCCGGCTCTCTTGTGCCTTGATACTGTTTTCAATGTCAATAAGCAGCGATACGCCGCGCTGCTCTTTGGGAGCTTTCGCTGCCTTTGTGCGTTTGCCCTCTATCCGTTCTCTTATGGCTTCCTCTGTATAATCTGTACCGAGAGTTTTCAGACGGGTAAAGCGTTCCTGTCCGGGAGCGCGGCAGGAGATATATTTTCCCGGCTTTATCTCATAACCCGCTGCCTGTAACCGCTGCAACAATTCTTCAAAACTTGCTACTTGGGGGATAAGCGTATCAACGGCAATTTTCAGCTTGCCTTTCCAACTTGTACCGACCTTTTCCGCTTGATATTCTGCATAGCTTTTTCCCTTGCTGCCTTTGCCCGGAACGACAACAGACAGCCCGTTTTCCCGGCACAGCTTATCGCTCATGTTCCGTATGCCGTAGTAACTGCGCTTATTGGAATTGTACTTATGGTAGTCAACAAAATTGACCGCACAAAAAATGATATGGTTATGGATATGCCCTTTGTCTATGTGGGTAGTTAAGACGTATTCATGCTGTCCCTTTGTTACCGCGTCGGCAAGCTGCTTTCCGATTTCGTGGGCTTTCTCATAATCTACTTCTCCCGGCTCAAAGGACTGTATCAAATGGTGGGCGAGATTGTTTCCCTTATCTATGGCTTGTGCAAGCGTAAATCCAAACTCAATATCTGCCGTTTCATAGCTGCACCCAAAGGAGGACACAAGCATTTTCCCGTCTGTTTTATCCGGGTTTTGGATATAGTCAAGGGCTTTGCTCAACGTGCTTTTAATAGGCTTAATCTTTGTAACCGCCATATCTCCGCAAGCACCCCCTTTATTTCCTCTATGTCCTCTTGGTAAACGCTGCCTGTCGCATTGACACGCTTTGCAATCTGATTGATGTTGACCCCGATTTTCTGTATCTCTGCTGTCATGCCTTTTATATCGCTATGGTCTGTCTGAATGATATACCCGTCAATGGCAATCTTGCGAAGATACGCCGCCATGTTCCGGGTAGGGACAAGCTTCATTTTCTGTTCAATCAATGCCCTTTCTTCCTCTGTTACATAGAATTTGATTTGTATTTTTCTTTTGCGTCCGTTCATGCAATCGCTCCTTTCCATTCCGAGGGTTTGGGACACTTCCCAACAAGCAATTTTCAACCGACGCACCGCAGGACGGGAGGGCGAAAATACGGAAAAGGGTACTCTTTTCCTATGCTTGCTACGAAACTTTATCCCTTACTACCTACAACACCGGGAACGGCAAATTTGACGAACTTTCCCAAAAGAAAAACGCCGCAATCTGCGACGTTTCAATCACTCTATATAAACAAAAACGAGAGAACTTTATTCCCCCGTTTCGTCGTTGTTGGCTTCCTCTATTCCTTTTGCAGTAGCAGACAGGATTTTCAAATCTTTTTCGCTCATACCGTCAAGCATAGTATCGAGCTGACGGCGGCGCGTGGATTTCTCCTGTTCCCGTTCCGGGAAAAAGAACTGGTCTACTGATACATCAAGCAGGGTTACAAGCTCATATAAAATCTGTAAACTTGGGTGCTGCCCGCTGTTCTCAATGGACGCGATATATCGGGGCGCAATATTCAGCGTATCGGCTAACTGATTGCGTGATATTCCCTTTGCTTTTCTTGCTGCTTTAATGGCTTGCCCGAAAGCCTTAAAATCAAATTTTTCTTTGTTCTGCTTCATAGTCATTTCACCCAACTACATTGTATATTTCATCTTCCTTTCGAGATATGATTACACACAGCACATTATTGACTGAAATAGAGCATATCATATACTTGATATTATTCGGCTATCCGAGTATAATTATACTGGTAAAATTTGAGGAAAGGGCGTTTTGATTATGGAATATATGTCTTGTCCCGAAGCGGCAAAGAAATGGGGAATTTCTGAAAGACGAGTACAGATACTTTGTAGCGAAAATCGCATACCGGGCGTTTCAAAACTGGGGTATATGTGGCTGATACCAAAAAACGCGGAAAAACCTTTTGATATGAGAAAGAAACAACATAAAATGCAGATACAATAAACAAACAAATAAACCTTACAACAACTGTAAGTGGTGTGGTTGCTTCTTATGCAGTAAAATTATATTCGTAAGATAAGCGTAAGCAAAAAATGTGAGGTGTGAGATATGAATGATACAAAAAAACTATTAGAAGTACGCGACTTGCACAAAGCATATTCCAAAGAGGGGGTTCCAACAAAAGCACTAAACGGAATTACCTTTGATGTTCTGAATGGCGAATATTTGGGAATTATGGGAGCCAGCGGTTCTGGAAAAACAACATTGTTGAATTGTATTGCTACGGTCATTAAACCAACCTCTGGACAAATTTTACTTTCAGGTGCCAATATAAGCTCTTTTGATGGCACGAAGTTGGCTGAATATCGTGGCAACAAGATTGGTTATCTATTTCAAGATTTTGCTTTACTTGATAATCTAACTGGTAAAGAAAATATTATATTGCCTTTATCAATTCATAATATTGACATTGTTACAGCGGAAAAAAAGCTAAAAGATATAGCAGATTTTCTTGGAATTACAGACGTTCTTTCTAAATTTCCGTCACAAATGTCGGGCGGTCAAAAACAACGCGTAGCTGCTGCACGTAGTTTGATTTCTGACCCCGATATTATTTTGGCTGATGAACCTACAGGTGCATTAGATACAAAATCAGCACGTTTACTCATGGAGAAGTTACAGGAAATCAATCTTAGGCGTGGACGCACAATCCTAATGGTCACGCATGACCCTAACGCCGCGAGTTTCTGTTCTCGTATTTTGTTCATTCAAGACGGTGTTATTTTCCATGAGTTACGTCGTAAAATTCCAAATGAAACACAGGAAGATTTTTATGCACGTATTTTACAAGTGATGGCTCAAATGGGGGGAGGAAGTGCAAATGTTCTTTAATCTCACATGGCGAAACGCCAAACGGAGCCGTAGCGAAAACCTAATTTATTTTCTGACAATGATAACAGCCGTAGCAATGTTTTATATAGTGCTTTCTCTTGGACAACAGGACGTAATACGTTTTTTAAGTGAAATTGAGAGCGACGCAGTAGAACGGTTGCTTACTAATCTTTTACCGACGGTTTATCTTTGTGCTTTATTATTTGTGTTCTTTCTCGTAGTATTTGCAAACAAATATCAACTTGAATGTCGTAGTCGAGAACTGGGGCTTTATTTGATGTTTGGAATGACAAAGATTAAATTATTTATTCAAATAATGACAGAGGGGCTAATCACGTCGTTTTTAGCTCTTTTAGGAGGGCTTGTATGCGGTGGCTTTTTATCCGAAGCTATAAGTCTTACAACCGCGCGTTTAGTAGGGCATGGTATCATTACACACCAATTAAGTTTTTCTGTAAGTGCCGCTATTTTCACATCGTTAGGCTTCTTGATTATTCAGTTTGTAGCATTGTTTGTTCTATGCGGAAAGCTGTTCCGTAAAGAGCTACATCAACTTGTTTATGGAGAGATGGCGAAAAAGCAACGCACAGGGAATCCATATGTAAGTTTCGTATCGTTTGCTATAGGCACCGTAATTTTGCTTGTCGCGTACTGGATTGTTGTAGAGCATTTTATGGCTGCGAGTGGGGCAATGCTGCTTATTGCCGTTTTACTTGGAATTATCGGAACAATTCTATTTATTCGAGGACTTGCAAGAATTTTGAGTATATGGGCAGCTTCTATAAAACACAAAGCCACAAGAGGACTTTATGTATTTACTTTACGGCAGTTGCATGAAAATGTCGTTAATAAATATATTTCAATCAGCGTAGCGTCCATTCTGATGATGCTTACTATTATGTTAATTACCGACGGCTCAGTGCGCATAATGTCATATGGAAGTGAATTGACACGAGGTACTTCTGTTTATGACTTTACTGTAATGGGCAACGACCAAATTGTTGAGAAGTATCTTTCCAACGAACAAATTCGTCCTTATGTATCAAATCTGAACCGTATGGAAATAGGAAATATAAAATCCACTGCTTCGGATGGGATAAGTTCTCCTGTTGATTGGTCGAAATTTAGGAAACAAATCGTGCAGCATTTACCTCAAGATGTAGTAGACCCTGCCACACAAGAAGATGGTATGTATAGTTTTGGCTCCGACCAACCTGCTGCCTTAAACCTTTTAGGTCTTATTGATACTGGTAGTTCTTCTCCTTATTTGCTTCCTGTATCTTCCTATAATCGGTTATTGGATGCCGCGGGAGAAAAACAGATTAGCCTTGGGAACAATGAAGTTGTCTATTATCTCAACCCAGATTTTTTAGGTAATGCTCAAGATGAAACGGTTACACTGTTAAATCAAATTGCAGCAGACGCACAGGCGAATAATGAAGCGTTGCTTTCTATCAACGAAAGACCATTTTATCTTGTTCCCTCTGTACCGATGAAAGGGTTGACCGCAGATGAAAATATCAAGATTATAACTGCATTGATTGTTTCAGATGAGATATATTCAGAATTTGTAAATTCAGACACTTGTATGGTTTATTGGAACTTTTGTATTCCTAATGAACTTGTTGAAACAAAAGGTTTAATGTTACCGATTATGGAAGCTCGTGATTTGTTAAAACCATCTGGTCTATATTACGAAAGCTATCTTAATAATTTTGGGCGACAATTATTTTATGTTATTTCCGGAAGTTATACAACACTATACATGGGATTTATGTTTTTGATTATTGCGTGTGCATTACTTGCCCTGCAATTCTTGACGCAAATGCAAACTACAAAATCAAGGTATCTAACACTCTCTATTTTAGGAGCACGACGTGAACAAATTAAGCGTTCTATCAACCAACAAGTATTATGGTATTTCCTGCTTCCTCTTATATTAGCGTGTATCAGCGGAGCAGTAGGGATATATGCCATGCAGCTATATTTATATTCAGGAGCGGCACACCTTGAACAGTCCTATCCTCTTTTAATTGCTATGGCTGTTATTGTTGTTCTTGTTATGGTAATTTACGGTGTGGCTGTTGCTCGAACAGCTAATCGTGAAATAGGAAAGCTCAATTACAAGCCCAATTCTTAACAGGCTTATAAATATTATGGGAAAGGAGGCGGACATATTGGCAAAGATAGTTGTGGTTGAAGATGATGTTTATATGCGAGAAGAACTGTTGAACTTATTAGAAAAATCGGGATATGATACGATTGGATTATCGGATTTTGAAAACGCAGTATCAGAAATAGCAGCATATTTTCCCGACTTAATTTTGCTTGACATCAATCTTCCCTTTCGTTCGGGTTTTGAAATATGTAAAGAGTTGAAAGCTAAACAGATTGGTACGGTACTCGTATTGACTGCAAGAGATAAATTGCAGGACGAACTGCACGCATTAGACTTGGGGGCTGATGACTATTTAACAAAACCTTGTAATATGTCACGTTTACTTGCCCGAATTAAAAATCTTCTTCGACGTAAAGAAGAACAGGTACAGCAAGGGTTACTTGATGGAGGTGGTTTTTTACTTGACCCGAATACCTTTACAATTTATGTAGGGAATAGCTCTTACCTTATGCCACCGAACGAAGGAAAAATATTACTTGCTCTCTTGAAAAATAGCCCTAAGATTGTTTCTAAAAAAGAATTATGCATTAGACTATGGGGAACAGAAGAATTTATAGACGAAAATGCATTACAAGTAAATTTTACTCGGCTGCGAAAAACGCTTCGTGAATTTGGTCTTGAAGAACGTATAGAAACAGTGCGCGGTCAAGGCTACCGCTTGAAAGAGCAGGTGCGCTTATGAATAAGTTGAAAATACTTTTAATCTATATTTCCTCTAACCGGGTATGGATTATTACACTTGCCTGTTTGGACTTGTTCTTTATATTTCTTGCTTGGTTGGCTAACCCTGATTATTTTATAAATTATGCTGCATTGATAATTTTTGTGTCATTTGCCGCACTTGCTATTCCTCTTGCTATATCAATCAGAAAACGTAACAAGGCAGACGCTATTTTTCGGCGTTTTCTATTAGAGCCGGACGATACCAACGAATACTTACTGTGTGAAGCTGTTCCCGCTGTAATACGCCCTCTTATCTGTGAATTGGGAAAACATTTGAGGACGCAGCAAGAATATATCAACGAACAGAAAATTACAGTTACAGACTATGAACACTATGTTGAAAATTGGGTGCATGAAATCAAAAAACCACTATCCCTTATGACCTTGCTACTGGATAATCGAAAAGATGAAATGTCCCCTTTGGTTCATACTCGTATGCTTTATGTACGCGACCATACCCGACAGGATATAGAACAAATTCTATACTTTTCAAGGCTTGGGGCTACACATAAGGATTACTCTTTTGAGTCGCTTTCAATTCTTGGAACTTGCCGTGAAGCAGTTGAAGATAATTTAACGCTTCTTGAAGAAGCCGGATTTTCTATTGAATATACCGAAAACGATTATCAAGTGATTTCTGACAAAAAAGGTCTGATGTTCATTTTAGGACAGATAATCAGTAATAGTGTGAAATATGTGGGAAACAACCTTGCCCCACGGCTCATATTTTCCATAGCTGATAGTATGAATAGTGAACAGATTTCTTTATCTATCAAAGACAACGGCACAAGCATACCATTGTCTGACTTACCCTTTGTTTTCGACAAGGGGTTTACCGGAGATACGGGCAGTTACCTTAGTCGTTCTACAGGTATGGGCTTATACCTTGTTCAGAAAATGGCAACTGACTTATTTATCACGGTGGAGCTTAAAAACAATTCATACGGTGGAACAACCGTAACCTTGACGTTTCCAAAAGTGTAACGTCTATTTGGGAGGTAGTGAAATGCAGTTACAGAATGAAATAGTAAAAAAGCACACGCCAATAAAAAGCTTGCTCATTGATTGGTTAATTATATTTGGAACGTATCTTTTTATCCGCATATTCTTTGCCCTCTTTGGGCTTCATCAGAATATTGTCCTCTTGGGCTGTTGCCTTGCGATATTGCCCTATCTTTTTGGGGCGTTATATTTACAGAAATCCCACAAGCAATGTCAATTATGGCTTGCTGCATTGGCTATTTTAATACCGTCGGTCGTTGAAAAAGCAGCAATATATTTATTTGGTGCGTACTTATACAATTTAAGACCGATAAATGTTGTAGGAGTTATGGAAGCGATTAAGAGTAACGCACCATATACAAACTTCATTAAAAATCAATCAGCACAGAATTTAATAAATCTATCATATTTTAATTGGACATATATTCTATGCAGTATAGCTATTTCTGTTTTGGTTATCCTGCTTTTACATAAGACAAAACAAAAAAGTAATAAAGGATAATGAGAAATTTTTGAAATTGACATAGTATAGAACATCTGCCGGACGACGGCAAAGAAAAAAAGCCGTCGCAACGCAGACAGGTTTTCACGCGCCTATTCTATTTCGGCGGCTTTGATTTTCAGAGCCGCCGTTTCTTTTTATCTATCTAAATTCTAACGATAACTCTCCTACTAGATAAAGACATGGCGGTATCAAGGAGGTATCGTCATGTCCTTTTTCCTATGCCCTAATAGACTGTTATCAAAAAAAGCCATTACCCGCCAACGGGTTATTCTGGCTACATAGATGAACTCACAAATCATACATATACTTTTGATAATTCCTTTGCGCCTGTCTGCAATTTGCAGACGGGCGCATTTTGTATTTTATCAAAAAACTTTTTCAAAAAATTTCTAAAACCAACGTCCATTTTGAAGTGCGTTGGTTTGAGGGTTTACGAAAGGGGACATTTCAAACTCCACCGCTTTCGCGGCAGCGAAAGGAGGTGAGAACATGAACGAGCCTATTCGTACCCAATGGCAAATCCGTTGTGCTTTTAACGGCTTTTGCAAACTGGCGTTGAAGCGAGAAGCTATGAATGCCCACAGGGACACAAAGCAGCGACAATTACGCGAGGTTACTTTTTCTGACCTGTCGCCACTGGAAGAAAAACAGCTCTACGTCTGCGACGAGTATTTTGCAGATGATGAAGCAGAACAGTCTTTCGTTGTCGGCGGCAAAGAAATTACTGCGAAGCTGCTTGCCGAAGCCCTGCACAGTTTGCCGGAAGAAAAGCGGGAAACCGTACTGCTGTATTATTTCTTTGACATGAGCGAACGCGAGATTGCAAAGTTTTGTAATCTGTCAAGGACAACGGTACAGTCCCGTCGGACAAGCTCAATGAAGCTGTTAAAACGCTATTTGGAGGAAAAAGCCTATGACTGCACAGATTAGTAAATCAGAACAGGACGAACGCGGCTTGTTGCCTTACCCGGTAATCATAGCCGCTACTAAGGGCGACCCGGAAGCTATGAACATTGTCGTACAGCATTACGAAAGCTACATAGCGTCCCTGTCTATGCGAAAGCTGCGTGATGAGCGCGGAAATATCTATTGGGGCATAGATGAGGATATACGCGACCGCTTGCGTTCGCGTCTTATGCGGGCTGTCCTTTCATTCAAGGTTTGAGATAACCACAAGCAGCGTCCCCCTTTCCGCTGCCTGTTGACTTGACCTTACTTGCTCTTTGACAAAGAAAGCGACGCAAGATAACGGCGACGCAGTATAGGGCAAATCGGATACGTCCTTTTTGCGTTGAGCCATACGGCAGGTGCGCCATGACGCTTTTCTTCTATTGGAGAAAGTCGAGCGACCACCACCACGCCGGGGAACAAGTGTAGCGGCTTGTGGGCGACGACACGCACTAAGGGTAGACAAGCCTTTATAGCCATAGTCCGAGCGTTAAAAGCGTCGCAGGCATTGGGTAGAGCTGCCTTAACGGGCAGGGGTGGAACTCCCGCGAGGTTGTGCTAACAGCCGTCCGATTAAAGCCCCTTTTACTATTCACTTTTCCTAATATTGAAAGGGGGACGATACTATGAGTAACGCCGACGTGCCTATTTGGGAAAAATACACGCTTACGATAGATGAAGCAGCTAAATACTTCCGTATCGGAGAAAACAAGCTGCGTAAATTAGCCGAGGAAAATCCTGCCGCCGGGTGGGTTATTATGAACGGCAACCGTATTCAAATCAAGCGCAAACAGTTTGAAAAAATGATTGATACCATAGACACAATCTGATAGTGAAATTGAGCCTTGAATGTGCTATAATGGGATAAGCATATCAAGGCTCTTTCCGTCTTGGAAAGGAGCATTGAAAAATGTCAAAGAAAAGACGTGACAGCAAAAATCGAGTTTTGCGGTCGGGAGAGAGCCAGAGAAAAGACGGAAGATATGCTTACAAATATATAGATACCTTTGGTAATCCGCAGTTTGTGTATGCGTGGAAGTTAGTACCTACGGACAAGACCCCTGCCGGAAAGCGTGAGGATATATCCCTACGAGAAAAGGTAAAAGAGATACAGAAAGACCTTGACGACGGGATAGACACCATAGGCAAGAAAATGACGGTCTGCCAACTTTATGCAAAGCAGATACGCCACCGGGGAAATGTAAGGTACAATACGAAAAACGGACGCAAGCGGCTGATGAAGCTACTGGAAGAAGATAAACTTGGGGGCTGCCCGATTGACAGCGTGAAGCTGTCCGACGCGAAAGAATGGGCAATCCGCATGAAAGAAAAAGGAATTTCCTATAAGACTATCAGTAATGACAAGCGTTCCTTGAAAGCTGCCTTTTACACAGCGATACAGGACGATTGCATAAGGAAAAATCCTTTTGACTTCCAGTTAAACACTGTCATTGAAGATGATACAGAACCAAAGGTTCCGCTAACACCAGCGCAGGAAGAAAGTTTTTTGTCCTTTGCTCAAAATGACAAAGTTTATCAGAAGTATTATGATGAGCTTATTATTTTGCTTGGGACAGGGCTTCGTATCTCTGAACTTTGCGGGCTGACCGATACTGACATTAACTTTGAGAATAGGATAATCAATGTAGACCACCAACTTTTAAGAAGTGCGGAAACAGGATATTACATTGAAACACCAAAAACGAAAAGCGGTATTCGTCAAATTCCAATGAGCGAAAAAGTATATGAAGCATTTAACCGAGTGCTGAAACGGCGCAGGGGTGCAAAAGCTGTTACTATTGACGGTTACAGCAACTTCCTTTTCCTCAACCGGGACGGCTACCCGAAAACAGCTACCAATTATGACGGTATGTTTAGGGGGCTTGCAAAGAAGTACAACAAGTACCATGAGGAAGCTCTACCGAAAGTAATGACACCGCACACCTTACGTCATACGTTCTGTACCAACATGGCAAATGCCGGAATGAACCCGAAAGCATTACAGTACATTATGGGACATTCCAACATTACTATGACGCTGAACTATTACGCACACGCTACTTTCGACAGCGCAAAAGCTGAAATGCTGCGGATAGCAGCTTAGTAGTAAATCAAGGTTTTACTACTTCTTTACTACTTTTGAAAGCAAAAACCTAAGCGGATATAAAAATATATGTGAGTTTCTTCCGATACGAAAAATGCCGGAAAAGCCTGTAAATACGGGCTATACCGGCATATAAGAACTTCTAAAAAGATAATCAAAATTCATATCTAATTTTCTTTGAAAAAATTCGTTTTAATTCTAATTTAAGCATCTCGTTTTTCCTCCGATTTTTCTCCAAAATAAAATAGAAATGCATCTTCCAGATTTTTTTCTACAGCCACAGCATCTTCTGTTGGCTTTTCTATTGAAATAATTCTAAGCTCTGCTCCGGTTTTTGTTGTTTTTATATTTCCAACCAAATATTCATTCATATATTTGTCTATCATATTTCTCGAAACATTACATTGCCATACCTTTTCTTTCATAGAAGATACTAAATCTTCCGCAGTACCTGCATAAAAAAGTTCTCCATCTTTCATTAACATAATGTTATTCGCAATGTATTCAATATCCGATACAATATGTGTAGACAAAAGCACCAAACGTTCTTCCGACAATTCACTAATTAAATTACGAAAACGTATTCTTTCATTCGGGTCTAATCCAGCGGTAGGTTCGTCCAGGACAAGAATTTGCGGATCGTTTAACATCGCCTGTGCTATTCCTACACGTCTAACCATTCCTCCAGACAAATTCTTCATTTTTCTTTTACTAAATTTTTCCATTCCTACTTGATTTAATAATTGCTTCACTTTTTTTCTGGCAAACGGCATTTTTAACCCTTTTATAGAAGAAATGTACATCATATAATCATATACGGTCAAATCTGGATAATATCCAAAATCCTGTGGTAAATATCCCAGAACTTCTCGGTATTCACCTCCTAGTTTCCATATATCTTTACCATTCCATAATATTTGTCCTTCTGATGGTTGAACAATCGTACAAAGCATACGCATTAATGTGGTCTTTCCTGCTCCATTTACTCCAAGCAGTCCATAAATTCCTTTTTCCATAACACAATTCACTTTATTAACAGCATTTACTTCTCCGTATTGTTTTGTTACATTTTTAAATTCTAATTTCATACGTGTAATCCTCCAAAATTTTTTCATCAAATACTAATGACTTCTGAACACAAAAAACAAAATATACAAAAGTCAATATCAGCATAGCCACCCATACCGGAGTTACAATTTTCTGATAAATAACATCATTTGCAACAATCATCATCCATAAACCAACCCATACCAGACAGGAAAGCACTGCTATATATTCTGATTTTTCCCATCTGCTGTACAATACACGAAAACATATACAACATGAAACATTTACCGGAAGCAAAAAATTAACCACCAAATCACTTAACGAGAGTATTGTTGTTTGATATGCAATTGCCAAAAACACCATAACGATCACCAGATCCACTACTCCAAACATTAACATTCTTGCTGTACAAATCTGACGCAGTGTGTAATAAGACGCCTGCTCAATCTCAATCGCACCATTTCTTCTGTTTTTCCAAATTTCCGGGATAATCAGAACCACAAATATTGTGGCAGATATTCCCATAATCCTCATCATATCTTTTATGTCTGACGTATAATTACTCAACCATATCCATAGACACATAAGAACACAACCTTGTAAAATCCACCATCTTTTTTTTATGAATTTTGTCTGCTCATACAAAAATTCAAAATAAGATGTTCTATGCGATTGTTTCGATAAAACCGACTCTGACAAAATATTCTGACATGCTTTTACTGTTTTGTTCTCTGCTTCAGCCCTTACATACTTTTCTTCAATCTCCTCTTTATATTCCTTTATTTGTTGCTTATAATTCTTCATCTTTTTTCACCTCCAACTCTTTCATTAAAAGTTCTTTTGCTCTTCCGATTCGATATTTTACAAGAGAAAGTTTGATATGAAGTAATTCTGCAATTTCTCTTTGCTTCAATTCCTGAAAAAAATATAAAACTGCCGTTTCTCTAATTTCTTCCGGTAACTTTCTCACTGCCTGTTCAATAGTTAATCGGACTCCTAGCTCTTCTACATGATTTTTACTACAGTCCTCTGATTTTAGCAGTTCCTCTGATGGAATATCTTTTTTCTTTTTGTAATAATTTTTAACGGTATTTCCGGCAATTGTATAAAGATAATTCTTAACTTTTCCATATTCTTTATATCTATATAAATTGGAAAAGAAACGTGTAAACACTTCTTGTGTCAAATCCTCTGCCTCATAGGGATCATTGATATGTAGCAAACAATATTGATATATACTTGAGTAATATTTTTTGACCAGTTTTTCACACGCATCTTCATCTCCTGCTCTTGCTAGATGTACTAACAAAGAATCAGTTTTGTATTCCATTCGCAAATTTGCCTCCCTCTGTTTTCTAAATAATATAACAATCCTACTATAAAAAAAGTTAGGATTTTCTTTTGTTTTTATTTATATTTTTCTAAATATTCTTCCAAACATAAATTTTCTTCTTTCATTATTTTAGCGACAGTCGTTCCAACATAACGGTAATGCCATGGTTCATTACTAATTCCTGTTATATCCGTTTTATCTTCCGGGTAACGTTTTACAAACCCATATTTATATGCATTTTCGTCTAACCATTGATATACTTTTTCAGAAGAACATTTGTCGGTATCCGCATTAATATCAACACTCAGTCCTAATTGGTGTTCGCTTGTATCGGGAATTGCAACATATTTCTCGGCTCTTTTTTTTGCTTCTTTCGCAGAATATCCTTGTTTTTCATATTCATTGATTTTCTCGTCCATAATTTTTTGTTGTTCTTCTGTTGTTCGATATCCTTCTCTAACAAACAGTGCCAGCCCCTCAGCTCTTGCATCATTAAACATTTGTTGTAATTCTGGATAAATCCGTGAATCTACTTTTTTACCATTCGATAATTCTGTCAATTCTACTTGATAATTATTTGGAATATAATGATTTCGATCGACCAAAATAAGATTCCATTCACCCGAAGTGTCTGCAAAGGACTTTTCTGACTGCAAAATTTTCGGTAATGTTAATTCTCCAACCTGCACATCGATTTTTATTGTTCTCCACATTACAACGGTTATTATGATAGTCATTAAAAGAATGAATACTCGTAAAATATTCTTTCTTCTACGATTGCTGTATCTTCTTTTGTTCATTTTCTCTCCCACACTTTCATTATCAAAATATTTCTACTTTTAATATAATTAACAACCAAAATGACAAAAGAGTTAGTATCTAAACTTATTTATCAATAAAAAGTTTATTTTTTCTCAATTCCAGCTCAATTTCCCCTCAATGCCTTTTTCCTCCGATTTTCGTATGCTTATCCCACAGCAGAGCAGTACCACACCGGTACGACCTGCTGAATCAATCAATACGAAAACGGAGGTATTTTTTATGCGAGAACTCAGAAACACAAAAATCATTGCTGTAGATCATGGCTACGGCAATATGAAAACAGCAAACACCGTCACCCCAACCGGCATCAAAGCCTATGAAACTGAACCGATCTTCACCGGGAATATTCTGGAATACAACGGCATTTACTACCGGATCGGCGAAGGACACAAAGAATTTATCCCGGATAAAGCTATGGACGAAGAATATTATCTTCTGACACTAATGGCTATTGCAAGGGAACTGAATGTCTTTTCCATCCGTGAAGCAGATGTTCATCTGGCTGCCGGACTTCCTCTCACATGGATCAGAAATCAAAGAGAAGCTTTTCGTTCCTATCTGCTCCAGAATCCAGAAGTCCATTACCTTTTTAACGGCAAAGAGTATCATCTCCGCTTTGTGGGATGCAGCCTTTACCCACAGGGGTATCCGGCTATCGTAAACCAACTAGGAAATTTCAAGGGAACCAATCTCCTTGCAGATATCGGAAACGGAACCATGAACATTCTGTATGTCAACAATAAGAAAGCGCAGGAGAGCCGATGCTGGACAGAAAAACTTGGTGTAAACCAGTGCATGATTGCCGCAAAGAACGCTGTTCTGGACAAATTCGGAGTGAAAATTGAAGAATCCACAGTAGAACAGATTCTGCGGTTTGGAACAGCTGACATTTCAGCACCATATCTGGATTGTATCAGTTCTATTGCCAGACAGTATGTGGCAGAACTTTTTTCCACGCTCCGCAAATATGAATACAATCCTGACCTGATGCGCCTGTATGTGGTTGGCGGCGGTGGATGCCTGATCCGTAACTTCGGAACGTATGACAAATCACGAGTCACAATCATTGATGACATCTGCGCCACTGCCAAAGGTTACGAATCTCTGGCTTATATGAGCCTGAAAAGGAGGGGATAAACTATGCAGAACAATATCCGCAACACAAACCTGCGCTTTAATCTGGACAAAGAACAGCAGCGGAGAGCCTGGGAATATTTACAGACGATGGACAGGCAGGATTTTAAATCTTACAGTCAGGTAATCTCTCTTGCACTGGTAGATTATTTTGACCGCTACTATCGCACACAGGCTGATCCTTATCTGGAAACAAGAGAACGGGAAGAACTTTTTGTGAAACAGATTGTAGATGCAGTGGAAAACAGTCTGAAACAGGCATTGCCACTTTTTCTTTCTGGACTGACTGCAGGCATGGTGCAAAGGGAGCCCCAAATCAGGGCGTCCTTTCCAGCACCTGAAAATTCACAGCCAGATAGTGATGTAGACTGGGATTTTCTTGGAGAATAAACCCTTTTGATTGGAGGTGAACACATGACTGACTTTCTGACAGCAGACACCAACCTGCCATCTTATATGATGTTTCCCCGTTTCCTTCTGGACATGGAAATAAACGAAACTGCCAAAATGCTTTATATTATCCTGCTCGACCGGGCAAGGCTTTCCCAGAAAAATGAGGGCTGGTCAGATACAGATGGTCATGTGTTCATTTACTTTACGATTGAAGCACTGGCAGAAGTTCTCCACAAAAGCCAGATGACTGTTAAAACTGCTCTGGCAGTACTGGAAAAACAGGAGCTTATCTTCCGAAAACGGCAGAGACCCGGACAGCCTAATCGGATTTATGTAAAACTCCCAAAAGAAACCATCCACTATACAGACAGATTTCTTTCCCTAAGACAGACAGAAAACTGTCCTATTGACAGACAGGATTCTTTCCCTGATACAGACAGAAAACTGTCTGGTAATAAGAAAGAGATAAAAAAGAACAATTTAGAAAAAAGAGGGAGTAAGGATCCACTCTCACCCTATGGAAAATTTCAAAATGTTTTTCTGTCAGAAAAAGAGCTTGAAGATATCCGGCAGACAATCCCTGACTGGCAGGATTATATTGAACGCTTATCCGGTTATATGGCTTCTACCGGAAAGCAATATCAGAACCATGCAGCTACCATCATCAGTTGGGCAAGACAGGATCATCCTGCTTCCCGGCAAAGGAATTACGAAAGTGAGGAATACGAAACACTATGACAAGATTTACAGAAAAAGAAAATGCTATAACACCAAACAGAGAACTTCAGCCTGATGAATATTTTAACGAAACAGACCACCTGATCTACTGTTCCAAATGCAATACGCCAAGACAATGCCGGCATGAATTACAGGGAAAGGTTCTTATTCCTTCCATCCGCTGTAAATGCCAGCAGGAAATCTTTGAGCAGGAAGAGGCCCAGAGAAAACTTCATGAAAAACAAATGGAAATAGAGCATCTTAAAACCAGCGGCTTACAGGACAAAGCACTCTATGACTACACTTTTGCCAGGGATAACGGCATCAATCCGGAAATAAAACTGGCACACAATTATGTAAGCAACTGGGAAGAGATGAAAGCAAACGCTTCCGGACTTCTCATCTGGGGTGATGTCGGTACTGGAAAATCTTTTTTTGCAGGCTGCATTGCCAATGCCCTTCTGGAAAAAGGCGTTCCTGTACTGATGACCAACTTTTCCCGGATTCTGAATACCCTTACCGGAATGCATTTTGAAGACAGAAACCAGTTCATCAACAGCTTAAACCGCTACAGTCTTCTGATTATTGATGATCTCGGAATTGAGCGGAACTCTGACTTTGCACTGGAACAGGTATTCAATGTGATCGACAGTCGTTACCGCAGTAAAAAGCCTCTGATCATAACGACCAATCTCACTTTATCCGAGCTGAATAACGCCGCTGATATCGCACACAAACGAATTTATGACCGTATTCTGGAGAGATGTATTCCTGTCCGTATCAATAACCGGAATATTCGTCAGGACAATGCAACAGCTAATTTAAAACAGGCAAAAAAATCCTGTTGAACAATCATGCTCCGAACCAGAATTGACTCGAAGAAGTATAACACAATGATTACTTTTCACTGACAGTGGTACTACTTTCTTTCCTCATTTATTACCAGAAATATGCCACTGTCAGTTATCTAAAACCATAGTACCAAACCAAAAGATTTTAAAACCAAAACTGCCCGGATACGGGCATAAAAAGGAGGTGCCAGATATGGCAGATAAAAGAATCATGACACCGGAAGAAAAAGCACTTTTACAGGCAAGACACCGCCAGGAAGAAGCCGAAGCAAGAAATCGCAAAAAAGAACGTGATGCCAGAACACACCGATTAGTCCAGGAAGGAGCCATTCTGGAAAGTATTGTTCCCCATATTAAAGAAATGGATTTAGATTCCCTGAAACGGGAGCTGATGATCCGGCTACGGGGAATGTAAACGCACAAGTTCTACTCCCGAAGGGCGCACTTACTCACCACCTGATAAATCAGGCAGTGGTATCCCCTTCGGGGCTCGTGCGCTCTGCCGAGGGCTTTATCCGCTGTTGCAGGCAACATCGAAAGGAGGTGCCAGATATGGCAATTTATCATATGCAAGCCAAAGTCGTCAGCCGTGGTTCCGGTCGGTCTGCTGTTGCTGCTTCTGCTTATATGAGCTGTAGCCGCATGTACAATGATTATGACGGCATCCAGCATGACTATACCAGAAAGCAGGGGCTGATCTATCAGGAGGTGATGCTTCCTCCAATGGCTCCATTGGAATGGAATGACCGGGAACAACTCTGGAATGCTGTGGAAGAAAACGAAAAGACCAAAGACAGCCGACTTGCAAGAGAATTTGTTGTCGCACTCCCTGTTGAGTTGGATAAAGACAGCAATATTTCTCTTCTTCAGGATTTTATTAAAAAGAATTTTGTAGATATGGGGATGTGTGCTGATTTTGCCATTCACGATACAGATGGGCACAATCCCCATGCACACATTCTTCTTACTGTCCGACCACTAAATGAAAATGGAACATGGCAGTATAAAACAGAAAAAGAATATCTCTGTATCAAAAATGGGGAAGAAAAAGGATTTACTGCTTCTGAATTTAAAACTGCTCAGAAACAGGGATGGGAAAAGCAATATCGCTATAAAGTTGGGAAAAAGAAAGAATATCTGACTTCCTCTGTTGCACAGGAAAAAGGATATGAACGGATTGATAAACACCCCAAGAGCAGCCGATATGGCAGACAGAATCCTATTTCCGAACAATGGAACAGTGATGAACAACTTTGCATCTGGCGGGCAAACTGGGCAGATGCCGTAAATAAAATGCTTGCACGTAATCAGATAAATGCTACCATTGATCACCGCAGCTTTGCAGATCAGGGAATCACCGAACAGCCAACCATCCATGAAGGCTACATTGCCCAGAATATGGAAAAGAAAGGCATAATATCAGACCGCTGTGAAATCAACCGACAGATTCGTGCGGATAACAAAATGCTCCGAGAATTAAAAGCAAATGTAGCAAAACTGGCTGAAGCTGTAGAAAAGTCTGTTCCGATAATTGCAGAAACATTGGAAGCAATCCGAAGTCACATGATTTTTACACAATATCATTTGCTCCACAATGAGATGCAAAAAGAAGTGATCCATGACTGGATGAATCATTTTAATCCAATACTGAATAAATATAATGCTGTTAAGAAGAAACTCAAAGCGAAAGTTTCGGAACGGAAAGAACTGAATGTGCAAAAGGATAAAACCAGTATTTTGAATCCCATCCAGCATATAAAATTGAATCAACAGCTTACCACTGTTACCGAAGAAATTGAAGAACTGAAATCACGGAAAGAGCAGCTAATCTTCCAGGCACAATGCACTACCGATAAAGATATGATGAATCTATCCAAGAAATACGACCAGATGAATAAAAATCTGGATGTCCTGGATTCTCAGGACACCTCGCTCAAAAAACAGCTTGAAAAAGACGCCACTGCTTTCCGGGAAGAAAAATTTCGTCCTGAGCCAGAACAATATACCAAATTACTGGATACCAGAATCCAGATACGTCCTGATTTCCGGGATAAGCTGATTGAACAACTCAAAGGTACTTTCGGTAAATATTACGACTATCACCGTCGTGATATTGCAGCCAATGAGGTGGATTATCTCAATGTGGAAGATCCTGATGTTTTCTCCCATCGTGCATGGGAACTTGAATATCAGAGGAAACAAGAGATGCGACGAAATCAGCCTGTTCGATCTAAGAAAAGGTCATATGATATGGAATTATAATTTCCTTATCGGGTAGGAGGTAAATAATTATTTTATTTACCGTCCTCCCACACCACCTGGCATACGGTTCCGTACCAAGGCGGTTCCTTAGTTTTCATAGACTACCAGATAATAGTCAAGCATGGATGTATATCCCAGCCTGACTATTATTTTATTTGTGATTACTGCATTTAGCACCTGTGCCATTCTCCAATAACCTTTCCTACTGCACGCAAGTTCCTTTGCTTTCCAATGTTCCAAGCCCAAGGCTTTTAACATTCGGTATTTTGTTTTGATTTTCTTCCATTGTTTCCAATAGACCGCTCGGATTCTGCGCCTTGCCCATTCATCTGTTGTTTTGAGAAGTCCTTTCATATCTGCAAGTCTGAAATATTCCACCCATCCTCACACATACTCTTGATACTTCTTTTCTCGTATCTCGTTGCTAATGCCCTTGTTTCTGTCAGTAAGTTCTCTGATTTTATTTTTCATCTTGACTACCGACTTTGGGTGTACTCTAAATCTGCATTTACCTTTGTATCTATAAAAGGTATATCCAAGGTATTTGACTTTGCTGATGTGAGCCACCTCTGTTTTCTTCCGATTTACTTTCAGGAATAGTTTTCCTTCTATAAATGGGATGATGTTCTTTAAGGTTCTTTCCGCACTTTTTCTGCTCTTGCAGAAAATCATACAATCGTCTGCATATCGGACAAATCTATGTCCTCTGCGCTCAAGTTCCTTGTCCAACTCATTTAACATTACATTGCTAAGCAACGGACTAAGCGGACCTCCTTGTGGCATACCTACCTCTGTACTTTCAAACATTCCATTTGCGATTACTCCTGCGTTAAGATATTTGTGTATCAGGGATATAACTCTGCCATCTTTGATGGTTCGTGCCAAAACCTCGATTAGCTTACTCTGGCTTACTGTGTCGAAGAATTTTTCCAAGTCCATATCTACCACATATACATAACCGTCGTTTACATTCTTCTGGCACCGTCTAAGAGCATCATGTGCTCCTCTTTTCGGTCTGAAACCAAAACTGCTTTCTGAGAATTGCTCCTCATAGATTGGCGATAATTCCTGTGCGATTGCCTGCTGTATAACTCTATCAACAACCGTAGGAACTCCTAACTTTCGGAACTCGCCCTTTGTTTCCTTGGGTATTTCTACCCTTCGAACCGGGTTCGGTTTATATTTTCCTTCCCTTATCTCTTGGATTAAGGATTCCTGGTTTTCTCTAAGGAAGGGCAGAAGTTCATCCACCTGCATACCATCGATTCCACCATTCCCCTTGTTTCTTTTGACTTGTTTATAGGCATTATTAAGATTGTCTTTTCGCAAAATCATGTCCAAAAGATTGTTCGTCCAATAGTCTGTGATGACACCGCTCTTTTCAGTAATCTTTGAGTAGTCGAACACTTCTGCATACTCTTTCTGTTCCGCAGATACCATTTGCAGATAGTCCTCTATATGAAGTTGTCTGTTCTTAAATCTACTTTCAGTTACATTCATTGCTTGTGTCTCCTAAAGTTCAGCCCTTCGCCAGTGTTTGCAACCACTGGTTTACTATGGCTTCTGCTGACTTCTCGCCATTCGTTGTTACTGACGGATTTCATACTCTGTTTCCATCCGCTGACGAGACCTCCCTTGGTACCACACGTCACTTTCTCTCCATACATCTGCCACATATACTATAGTTAATTCCGAGTAGTTATTGGACTTTAGTTTGTTTAGCAACCTTATCCTTAACCATAGCCTCATGTGATTTCTGTTCGTCAGACCAGAGATTTGCCTACACCTTCCTTCAGATTCCACCTCACGATGGACACCCTTGGTGTTCGGCTGTATCCTTCCCACTACTAGGGTGGATTAGGAACTTTCATCCATTAGCGACGTGCGCCGCAAGGCGCACTAAAAAGAGGCGCATGGATCAGCAAATCCATACGCCTAATTGATACCTTGTTTCTATTCCTTGCGAATTCTTTCAACAACACTTTCCCGACTCATCTTTTCAAACTGATACTTTGGTATCACATACGCAATCCCAACCAAAATTGGAATCATAAGCACACATGGCACTATCGTAAGATGTAGCCGGAAGAAAAATGCCGTACCGAGCGTATTTATTAAAATCTGCTTTGCTCCAACCGCAACTAACAATACTGCAATCATAAATGCGCCTCCCAAATATAGGAATCCCTCAGCCACTAGCATTTTCGATATCTGTTTTTTCGTCATTCCAACAACTTCCAAAAGTGCCAGTTCTTTTTTTCTGCTAATTACAGAAGTTGCTGTTGTATTAAAGAAATTCATAATGCCAATAAAGGCTAAAATAACGACAAGAAAACTACCGATCATATAATATTTACTGACAAACCGCCTAAAGCTCGCCTTCATATCCAATACAGAAAAAACATTTATCATATCATTTTCTTTCAAAACATTTTTATCAATGTATTCTTTTACTTGCTTATCCTCGCCCTTCTTGGCATCAATAGTAGCATACATTGCTGATTGATTTTCTGTCTGGGTGATATACTCTTCTTCTGGGACCATTACTGTAACATAAACAGAATCTGCATACGGATAATCCAGGGAATATGGCATCATAGCTTCTCCGATCACCCCATAATCTTTCTGTTTTCCGTTTCCGTACTCCATTTTAAAAGTTTCGCCAGACTGATAATAAGAAACTGGTTGTTCTGTATATTTATCACTATAGTCCACAATCACATAATCCCCACTTTTAAACGTATCCCAGGAACATTTTTCCCCTTTCCATTCTAACATATCAAACACCGCTTCACTAATTCCGAGGAAATGAACCTTTACAGTATTATCCGCTTTTGTTTCCTCCCAGATTTGCTTTTCATAATCTGTCCAGTTTTCTTTGTTTTTTTCTGCCAATGTCTCCCACGTTTTCAAAAGTGCCGGTTCCATCTTATGTCTTTCTTCCGAATAATACACATATCCTGTTTTCTCACTTTCCGGACACTTATTCAGAATCTCTTTGATTTCAGGTGTAATACCATTGAAATTTGTATTCGATAAAGTGTCGGTCATCTGATCCAGTTGAAAATCAGATGCTAAAAATATATTCCGGTAAGACTCAAAATCATATCCCTGCACCAACATCACAATACAGTTGACCACTACCATAGAAAGAGCGATAGAAAACATAACAATCAATCCCTTTTTCCAGTTATGGAACACATTTTGAACTGCCATTCCCCACCAGGTTACAGAAGTATTCTTTTTTATTTTCTTCTGTGACTGCTCTCCTTCTGCCAAATGTAGGGCTTCCACAGGCGAAACTCTTTCCACCATTTTACAAGCCTGTAGACTGGATAAATACACCGTTAAAAGTGTCAGAAGTGCTGCTGCAAAAAAAATCAAAGGATTAGCTGATACTACTGTCTGTGCAGTCTTTCCTGCCTGTGCACTGATTTGGGCATCTGCTGTCAGAGACGGCGACATACAAAAACCTGCAAGATAACCGAAAATCAATCCGATTGGAATCCCCACTGCTGACAATTTCCATGCCTGCATACGTACAATTTTTTTCAATTGTTTTCCTGTTGTTCCCACGTTCTTCAATAATCCATAGGCTCTAATATCCGTTTTCACGGATATATTAAAAATATTATAAATAATTAAGTAACCAGCCAATATCACAAACAGTACCATTACAATAAGGGAAGTGAATGAAAATGAATCTTCTTCAAAAAGATTATATGCCGGATTGATCTCCAATCCTGTCCCTGCTTTCGTAAATCCTGCTGTCTTAGATATATTTTCTGTTTTCTTTTCCAGATTCCAAAGATTCTTGTACCAGACAGAATACTCCTTTCCCCCATTATAGATACCATTTTCTAATTCTTTCTGTGTAACAGGATAACAATTCTCCTTCGCATAGGCTTCAGATACCCAGACCATCTGACCTAAAACAGCCTTATCACCCTGCCAAAATCCACATATCTGGAATGTATCTGTTTTGTATTGTTTCAGCATTGGATTTACTTCCCACGTCAGCGTGACTTCTTCCCCAATCTTTGGTGTAACTCCCAATGCTTCCAGTACCAAGCTGCTGACTGCTACTTCATTTTCCTTCTCTGGCAGTCTTCCTGTAGTTGGCAGACAATTAAAGCTTTCTGCCATATTTTTATCTGCATATCTAACTTCTACTGAAAAGCCAAAATGTTTATCTCTTCCTGCTCCCAGAAAAATGCCTGTTCCATATCGTTCCACCTCATCACTTTGTTCTATTGTTTTTTGCAATCTCTCCGCATCTTCTTCTGACAAATTCTGCGCAATAGCATGGGATGAATCCATAAATTGCTTAATTTCCGTTGCTCTTTTGGAAAGTATCATGGATACGCTCCCCACAAAGAGGCTTGTAAATAACAGTGATGTCAACATGATTGCAATAACAGCAATAATATTTCTTGCTCGGTTCATTTTCATAAAACGTTTCGTCAATAATCGTAACGTTTCTTTATTCTCTACTTTTACCATATAAACGCCCTCACTATACCAAACCACTGTCTGAAACAATTTTTCCGTCTTCAATCTGTAAAATCCTGTCAGCCATCTGGGCAATCTCCTCATTGTGAGTAATCATTACAATCGTTTGATGAAAACGCTTACTGGTGACTTTTAAAAGTCCCAATACATCCTGACTCGTTTTTGAGTCCAGATTGCCTGTCGGTTCATCTGCCAGCAAAATAGCAGGTTTTGCCGCTAATGCTCTTGCGATTGCCACCCTTTGCTGCTGACCCCCTGACAGTGCACTTGGAAGATTTTCCAGTTTTGTCCGAATGCCCAGTGTATCTATGATTTCATTTACATAGCCTTTTTCAATCTTTTTTCCATCCAGTTTTACAGGAAGAACAATATTTTCCCATACATTCAGCATCGGAACCAGATTATACTGTTGAAATACAAATCCAATATTTCTACGCCTAAAAATAGTAAGCTCTTCATCTGTCATATGGCTTAAATTCTGTCCGTCAACAATGACCTGACCGGATGTTGGATTATCCAAACCACCAATGATATGAAGCAATGTAGACTTTCCACTTCCAGAGGTTCCAACAATCGCTACAAACTCCCCTTTTTCTACTTCCAGGTTTATACCATCAAGAGCCCTGACTTCTGTTTCTCCCTGCCCATATATTTTTCGTAAATTTACTGCTTTTAATATATTCATGCCATCCTCCCGTCAAAAAAGCCTGTATTGATCTTTACAATACAGACTTTATCATAACAATGTCTCCATCTGGTTTCTGAAATATCACAGTTTTGATACTATTCCTTCTTTGCTATCGGAAGAAACACAGAAAATGTAGAACCCTTTCCTCTCTTTGATGTCACTTTTATATACCCCTTTTGTGCCTGAATGATCTCTCTTGCAAGGAATAAGCCAATTCCTACTCCTGGCTGGTCTGCCACTGACAGACTCCGATAAAACCTTCCAAATATCTTTGGTATTTCTTCTTTTTCTATTCCAATGCCATCATCAATGATATCAATCTTTACAAAAAAAGAATACTGCTCGACTTTTATCTGAACATTTCCCCCACATGCTGTGTATTTAATCGCATTGTCTACAATATTTCCGAGTGCCTCCACAGTCCATTTTGAATCACATCGAATATGCAAATCCGTGTCACATAGGCTCAGAGTAATATTCTTCTCCCTTACTTTTACGTTAAACTGTTGCTGTATAGATTCAAGCATCTGCTTAATAGTAGTATCCTCCGAATGTACTGCGATAATTCCACTCTCCATCCGTGATAATTTGACCAATGATTGTATCAAAAAATCTAATTTCTCTGTTTGCTCCAAAATGGTAGCTATTTCCTCCTGATTTTCATTACTCACTTCAGAGAGTATTTCTCCATAGATTTTCAGATTTGAAATAGGAGTCAGTGTCTGATGCGCAATATCTGAAATAAGTTTTTGTATCACTTCTTTCTGTTCCTGTTGATTTTTTCCTGCCAGAAAGCTACTGTCTATATATTGTTTCATGCTGTTTTCAAGAGCAGAATACTTTTCTTCTGATATTTCTGTCCGTTCCAGTTCTCCATCTATTGCACAGTCCAGCATTTGCTGCAGCCGGTTCAAAAGCTTTTTTTCTTTCTGATAAAAAAAGCTGTACCAAAAAACTCCGCTCAGGACAAATATAACTACAATCAACATAATTGTTTCTATCATCCATTCACCGCCCATGTATAACCAATTCCATAAACCGTCTTGATATATTCAGGCTTCTGCGTATCATCTTCTAATTTGTCTCTGAGGCGTTTGATTGCAACAGTCAAGGCATGGGCATCCACAAACTCTGTATCTCCCTGCCATACCTCGTCAATCAGATATTCCCGTTTCAATACTTTTCCTCTGTTTTCACACAGCACTCTAAGGAGCTTTTGTTCTGTCTTACTAAGTTCAATAGGTTCTCCATCTTTGAAAAATTCCATTTTATCGAAATAGAACTCAAATCCATCAAGCTCCATAGAATTCTTAGCTGCTGCCTCTTTATTTCTAAGCTGCACAGACACTCTTGCACGCAAAACCATCAAACTAAACGGTTTCGTAATATAATCATTTGCCCCTGCTTCCAATCCTGTCACAATATCCACTTCCATGTTATTTACTGTAAGCAGAATAATCGGCACCTGACTGTTTTTCCTTATTTCTCTTACAAAATCAATCCCATTCCCATCCGGCAAGTTCACATCTAATAAAACTAATGTAATGTCTTCCCTGTTTAGAATCGCTCTCGCTTCCTGCAAAGTTCTGCACTGATAAAAGAAATAAGCATCATTCTTTAAAGCCAGACGGATTCCATCATTTAATTTTTTGTCATCTTCAACAATCAGTAACTTTTCACTCATATTTTCTCTGCTTTCTTACAAATTACGCTAATTGTATCATTGCCAGTTTTATAAATCAAATCATTAAATCAAAATCTCCGACAGAATTTATTTTATAAACAGCAAAAAGCTCCCGAAGGAGCTTTCCACACTTTAAATATAGACCAATTCTTTTAACACAATCTCTTCTACCATATTACGAATACCATTTACCGCTCTGACCCATTCCATCTGGTCACAAGCTTTCAATTCTTCCGTAATGCCCTGCCTCTCCATCATCTGACGCACCAGAATATCCATTCTCTCCTGTGCTTCATCGTCCACAGTATTCAGATGTTCTGTCAGTCTGTCTTCCAACATATACAGTGAATACATTGCCGGACGATGCTCTTTCAGATACGTTTTTCGCATCATTCCATATTTCCCATAATGCGGTTCTTCATCTGTACTGACAAGATTCGGATAGTAAATTCCGTCTGCGCCAAGTGTGTAGGTTCCACCCATTTTTTCAAATGTGCTTTTCATGTGTTATTCCTCCTTGAAATCAGCAATGTCCTTAGATCATCGCAAAATATTTCAGGGCAGCCTTAATTGCTTCTTCTTTCTCTTTCGGACACTGTGGCACTTTTGGATTTTCTGTCTTTGGCAGATTATAGTTCTCTCCTACTTCGATTCCACATTTCCTTTTGATTTGAGAAATATATAAATTTGAAACCTTCAAGCCAAATTCTTTCAGCACATAATCTTTGATTTCCTGATAGGTTGCTTTCAACTCGGCACTTGTAGCATCCAGCTCGTCCAAGTCTAAGTCGATCTCTATCGTGTCATCCGGCTTTTGTTGGGACAAAAGAACAACCGTCTCAACGTGTCCCGTCCAAGGAAACATGTCTACCGGTGTTGCTTCGATGAATCTGTAACCTAAGTCGCCGAGCAGTTTTATGTCTCTGGCAAGGGTTGCGGCATCGCATGAGATATAGACTATACGATCCACTCCGGAGTTTGCCACTGCTTCGAGAAGTTCAGGTCTGCATCCGGCTCTCGGAGGATCGAGTATCGCGATTTCTGCCGAGTGTATCAGCACGGCAAGCTCAGGATCGATCCTGCCTGGATTATCTGCGCCATCTGCATTCACTGTATTTTCTGTTCGCTCTGCACTGTCCACATTCTCTGAGCTTTCGATACTTTGAGCTGCCTTCATGTACTGCGGCAGGATCTCTTCTGCTTTTCCGCAGATATATCGTGCATTGACGATATTATTTATGACTGCGTTCCTGTTCGCATCGATCACTGCTTCTTTCACCGATTCGATCCCGACTACTGCTTTTGCTGCATCCGCACAGTAAAGACCTATGGTCCCTATCCCGCAGTAAAGGTCGAGCACTACCGGTTTATCCTCATTATCCTGCTGCCCGGCACCATCCATGATCCCGTCCGCCTGCGCTTCTGCAGCTGCTGCATTTCCTGCCTGCCCGGCATCCGTATCGAACCCGCAGTATTCTCTTACCTTGTCATAAAGCCGCTTCATCTGCACCGGATTCACCTGATAAAAGCTCATCGGGGATATTTCAAACTCCAGGTCACCGATGCGATCGACGATCACCGGCTTTCCGGCGACGACCACGTTCTTGTCACCCATTATGTCAGGCCCCGCTCCGGCCTTCGGCCTCCGCGCCGCCTTCGACCCGCCACCGGACCTGCTGCCCCGC